>NZ_JARHXQ010000192.1:0-612 GCF_029222765.1 Arthrobacter sp. Cr_A7
GAGGAACGGAGGGGCTAGAGGGGCCGGAGCGGGCACGTACAATCCGAAGGACAGCAGCCAAAAAACGTCGTAGACACACAGGGCCAGGGACGGCGGAGCTCTGCGGAGCCGGCACTGGACCCGACAGCCGGCCGCGCCAGCGGACGCCATCAACTGGTTGAAGCGCAGGGCAAACCAGGGCGAGTCCAGCGAGCCTGCCTCTTCCCCAAGCCACGGACAAACCCCACGACACCACCGCCCATGGCTTGCCGCCGGCGGCCGCCAACCGCGCACCTGGTCACTGCGGGATTGGCGGTTCGCCGCGGGGGACCACCAGCGAAAGCCAGCCACGACGGCGGACCGCCCGCGGTGACCGGCCCCGAAAGACCGGCCACCCTGTGGGTTAGCTGGCGAGCAGTTCGGTCAGCTCGGCCGCGTCTGTGACCAGTGCCGCGCCACCTTCTTTCAGGAGCCGGTGGCATCCTGCGGAGTTTGCGCTGTGAACGCTGCCGGGGACGGCGGCGACGTGCCGGGCGATGGTTTCGGCGTGGTGCGCGGTGTTCAATGCACCTGAGCGCCAGCGGGCTTCGACAACACAGGTCACTCCGGCCAGTGCGGCGATGATGCGGTTCC
>NZ_JARHXQ010000193.1:0-20774 GCF_029222765.1 Arthrobacter sp. Cr_A7
GAGGCGGCGGCAGCAGCGTCGTCGTACGCCTGTGTTAAATCCTGCAGCGCCTGCTCGTCCAGCGAGTTCAGCTTGTGCGGGGCGTTCAGGACGACTTCGGCGACGCCGTTGCTGATGGAGAGGGAAATCATTCGTTCCTTCTTTCTTGGTTTTCGACAGGCTGGTTTCGACAGGCTCAACCACCGGATCGTTTAGACGTCGAAGTCGACGGTGACTTCCTTGCTGGTGGGGTGGCTCTGGCAGGTCAGCACGTACCCCTTGTCCAGCTCATCCTGCTCCAGCGCGTAGTTTTCGTCCATCGTCACGCTGCCGGTGACCACCTTGGCCCGGCAGGTGCCGCACACTCCCCCGGCGCACGCGAACGGCACGTCCGGGCGGACCCGCAGCGCGGCGTTGAGGATGGACTCGCGGGCGTGCGTGGGGCTGGCCACGTCGCCCTGCAGGCCGTCCAGCTTGAACGTGATCTTGTACGTCTCCTTGGACTCGTCCACCACCACGGGCCGGCCCGCGTGCCCCTCCGGGCGGTCCGGCTTGCCCGACGTAAACAGCTCGAACCGGATGTTCTCCGGCTTCACGCCGCGCTCGGCCAGGGTGTCCCGGCACAGCTGCACCAGCTCGAAGGGCCCGCACAGGAACCACTCGTCCACGTCGTCCGCGTGGATGGCCGTGCCCAGCAGCTGCTGGAGCTTCTCGGCGTCGATCCTTCCACTTAGCAGCGGCGCGATCCGCTGCTCGCGGGACAGCACGTGGTGGATGGCCAGCCGCTGCGGGTACTTATCCTTCAGGTCCGCCAGCTCCTCCAGGAACATCACGTCCATGGCGGCCTTGTTGGCGTAGATCAGGTCGAACCGGGTGTCCGGGCTGGCGGCCAGCAGCGTGCGGGCGATGGCGATCACCGGGGTGATGCCTGAGCCGGCGGCGATGGCCACGAAGTTGCCGCTTTGAAGACCAGCGTCCCCCGCCATGTCCTCCGGATGGTTCATGGAGTTCATGACGTTCTGCTCCACGGTGGAGCCGTTCCGGCCGTGCTTGGACACAAACGCGCCCATGGGGCTCATGACGTCCAGCGTGTCCCCCGCCTTCAGCTCGGCGTTGGCCCACGTGGAAAACAGCCCGCCCAGGTCCTTCTTCACGGCCACGCGGATCTCGCTGCTGTCGTCCGGGAAGCTGCGCGGCTCCGCGCAGATGGAGTAGCTGCGGCGCACCTCGTGCAGCTCGCCGGTCTCATCCGGCAGCTTGGTGCGCAGGGCCACGTACTGGCCGGGCAGGTAATCGAACTGGCCGGCGAGCTCCGCCGGGACGTGGAAGGAGACCTCGATGGCATCCTCGGTGAGCCGGCGCACCTCCTTGACGGCGAGCGTGTGGAAGGACGGACGACGGCGGCCGACGGCCTGCGCCGATTCTGCAGCGGTCTGGCGGACAACAGGCATGGGGCTTCCTTACAGGACCTTGAAGTAGTCGAACGGTTCCTTGCAGTCCTGGCACACATACAGCGCCTTGCAGGACGTGGAACCGAACCGGGTGAGTTCCCTGGTGTTCAGGCTTTGGCACTGCGGGCACTTGACGGCCAGGCTCAGGCGGACGGGGCCGTTGTGGCCCAGCCCTGCCTTGCCCGACGGCGGCGCGATGCCGTACTCCCGCAGCTTCGCCTTGCCCTCCTCCGTCATCCAGTCCGTGGTCCAGGCCGGGGCGAGGACCAGGTCCACGTGGACGTTCTCGTAGCCCTCCTTGGCGAAGGCTGTCTGAAGGTCGTCGCGGATGGCGTCCATGGCCGGGCAGCCCGAGTACGTGGGGGTGATGGTGATTCTTACGTCATCCTCTGTCACCTGCACGTCCCGGAGGATCCCCAGGTCCGCGATGGTGAGCACGGGGATCTCCGGATCGCAGACCGTGGCGGCGATGTCCCACGCCGACTGCCGCGGCGTCCGGGTCCTGGTCTCGAAGTCGGAGATGTACATGGCCGCGGTCACCACTTGGCTCCCGGGTACTCGCGGGCCAGGACCTGCATCTCGGCCAGGATGTAACCCAGGTGCTCCGAGTGCTTGCCGTACCGTCCGCCGCCGGGGGCTGCCGGAACGTCGGGCACCTCCAGTTCGGCTTCCCTGAGGACGTCGCCGGTCAGCCGGTCAAAGTCCTCCCGCAGGGTGGACGGCGCGACGGCGGCGCCCGCCTCCGCGAGGCGGTTCGTCAGGTCATCGTCCTGGAACAGTTCGTTGACGTACGGCCACATCAGGCGCAGGCCGTGGATCATCCGGGTGCGCGACTCCTCGGTGCCGCCGGCCAGGCGCAGGATCCACTGGGCGCTGTGGTCCCGGTGGTAATCCACTTCCTTCACGGCCTTGGCGGCGATTGCTGCGAGGGTGGCGTCCGTTGATTCCGTCAGCCGGCGGTACAGCTCGAACTGGTAGTAGCTCACGATGAACTGGCGCGCGATGGTCACCGCGAAGTCACCGTTGGGCTGCTCGAACAGCTGCACGGAGCGGAACTCGTGCTCGCGGCGGAAGTAGGCGAGGTCGTCCTCACTCTTCTCCCAGGCGCCGCCGGCGTAGCTCAGGAAGGACCGGGCGTGGCCCAGCTGGTCCAGGGCGATGTTGCCCAGGGCCACGTCCTCCTCCAGTTCGGGGGCGCGGGAGATCCAGTGGCCCAGGCGCTGGGCGAGGATCAGGGCGTCGTCGCCCAGCCTGAGGGCGTACTCGGCCACCTCTTCGCTTGGTTTGGCGAGGCCGGTGCGGACCTCGAGGGCGATGTCCTCCGGGCGCAGGGCGTTGCCGGGAGTGATTCTTGTTGCCGAGGCATTGGAATCGCCGCTGCCGGCTACACCGGTGGAGATATCGCCGTGGCCTGTGGTCTCTGTGGTGTCGGGGGTGCTCACAGGTGCTTTACCCCTTCGCTCTTGGTGTAGTACGTGGCGTGCCGGTAGTCCTTGCCCTGCGGGGACTCGAAAAAGGACCCCTTGGAGTCGGGATCGCTGGCGGCGATGGCCTCGGCCGGGACAACCCAGATGGAGACGCCCTCGTTGCGGCGGGTGTAGAGGTCGCGGGCATTGCGCAGGGCCATGGCGGCATCCGGTGCGTGCAGGGAGCCGGCATGGACATGGGACAGGCCGCGGCTGGACCGGACAAAGACCTCCCAGAGCCCCCAGGCCCCGCGGTCGTGGTGCTCCTCCGGCGCGGGTGACGCCTTCGGTGCTTCGCGGTTGATCTCGGTGGCCGAGCTTGCGGGGACTTCCGGGTTGCCGTGGGGGCTCATGCTGCGTATTCCTTCGTCTTCTTTGACTGTTTTGCTGCGTAGGCGGCGGCTGCCTCGCGGACCCAGGCGCCGTCGTCGTGCGCTGCCCTCCGGCGCTCCAGGCGCTGGGCGTTGCAGGGGCCGCGGCCGGCGAGCACTTCCTGGAACTCGTGCCAGTCCAGCGGGCCGTGCTCCCACTTCCTGGTGTCCTCGTTGAAGCGGACCTGGTCGTCCGGGAGCGTGAGGCCCAGTACCCTGACCTGCTCCACCATCATGCCCACGAAGCGGCTGCGGAGTTCGTCGTTGCTGAAGCGCTTGATGTTCCAGGCCATGGACTGCTTGGAGTTGGGCGAATCGTCGTCCGGCGGACCGAACATCATCAGGGCCGGGGCGTACCAGCGGTTCACGGCGTCCTGGGCCATCTGCTTCTGCTCGGGGGTGCCGTTGGAGAGTTCCAGGAGGATCTCGAAGCCCTGGCGCTGGTGGAAGCTCTCCTCCTTGCAGATGCGGACCATGGCGCGGCCGTAGGGGCCGTAGGAGGCGCGGCACAGCGGGACCTGGTTGCAGATGGCGGCGCCGTCCACCAGCCATCCGATGGCGCCCATGTCCGCCCAGGTGAGCGCGGGGTAGTTGAAGATGCTGGAGTAGCGGGCCTTGCCGGCGATGAGGTCGTCCATCATCTTGTCCCGGCTCTGGCCAAGGGTTTCGGCGGCGGAGTAGAGGTAGAGCCCGTGGCCGGCCTCGTCCTGGACCTTGGCCATGAGGATCGCCTTGCGCTTGAGGCTGGGGGCCCGTGAGATCCAGTTGGCCTCCGGCTGCATGCCGATGATCTCGGAGTGGGCGTGCTGGCTGATCTGGCGGAGCAGGGTCTTGCGGTAGGCCGCCGGCATCCAGTCCTTGGGCTCGATGCGGGAGTCCTCGGCCATGACGCGGTCAAAGTGGGCCTGCGCCTCTTGTTCTGCCTCCGGGGATAGCTCGGCGGGCACTGACTGCAGGTTCTGCGCTGCCATGGTTGCTCCTATGCAATGACCTTCTGGGACGTGCGGAATTATTTACCGACCGTTCGTTCAGGATATGCGGAAGCGTTTGGGGCCGTCAAGCGGTGGACGTGTTCCCTCGTCCCGCTGCCCCCCCCCCCCTCTTCCCCCCTCTTCCCGACGCCCCATCACCTCCTGCAGGTTTTTCGGCAACGCTCTATCAGCTCCTGCGGTGGACAGGCCAGGTAGGAGGCTATGAGGCACTTTTGGTTGCAGATGGTGTCGGAGCCGCCGTAGTAGGTGGTGGTGAGGTGACGCTCGTCGTCGTCGATGGCGTGGGCGTGGGCGTGCCCGTTGTCGAAGTTGCGGACGGCGATGTTGACGTTGTGGCCGTAGAAACCGGAGTGGGCGCAACAGTCTTCTTCGTGGGAGTGGCAGAACCGGACGCGGCTTCAAGAGGGACTGAAATCTTTTTCGTGGGTTTGCTGGGCGCGCTCTTGTTGGTAACTGCCACGTCCAGGGTGACGTCCCGCGGACCACCGGCCAACCATTCGCCGCGCACAATGCATGTCCTGCCCGGCTTCACGCCTTCCGGGCACGTGTTCACAATTATCCGGAATGTTGTGTTGCCGCCCAGCCCGACATCCGGCACCAGGTCTTCGCTGGTGTCATTCACAATTTCGAAGGATTCAATAGTGCCGGCTCTAACAATCGGGCTTCCCGCACCGGGCTCAATGAGCCAGTCGTCACCGCCAATCCTTACCCGGTGAGTTACGGAAACAGGCGTGGATTCAGTACCGCCGTTTGGGGATGGCTCACCGTTTGCAGGTGGCCCGCCACACGCACAAAGGGAAGCCAATGCAATGCATGAAAGGGCTGCGGCCTTGGAATGAAGCTTCATCGACTTATCCCTCTCCCGGTTCGAATTCGACCCGGTATTCCGGGCTCTCCTCCAGAACGATCGCGGCGCCGGCATCACGGGACCAGTTAGCGGGCAGCAGAAAATACTTGTTGGAACTGAGCGTGACGAATTTGAGTCCGGTGTATTTGAAGCCGTACTTCGAGCCGGGAACGGGTACTTTCTCCTCCACCACCGAGCCTCCAAGAGCGAGCGAATGCAGGCTGTAGACCGTCACGGACGGACGCTTGCTCAACTCCCGTTCGTAATCCCTGGACCTGCCCGTGCCCAGTGCTCCTGCATATAACGAACAAGCCCAGAATAGGGCCAGAACCACCAGGAGGACCACGGAAACGTAGCCAAGTTTCTCCCACATCGGCAGGCGCCTGAGCCTTTGGTCCCCCAGCGCAGTCCTTCGAAGGGCCCAGAAAGCGTATGCCCCGACTGCGATTCCACCACCAAGCGCACCGGGCTCAAAGAGAAAAGGTGTCCTGAACGGGGGCTCTTCGAAGATGGTCCACACTCCGAGGGAGGTGAAAACTATCCCTGCCAGAAGCACGAAGCCGGCGGCCAGCTGAAAATATCCGAGGCCAACGCCGCGCCGGATGATACTCCGTGTAACGGCATGGATCGCCACGCCCACAATGGTGACGAGCAGGATGAGGATCGCCGGAACGATCAGGGCATCAGCACTGCGAAGCAGATAATCCACCGTTGAATATTCCAGGACGCTTTGGTCAATGCCGAAGTACGCAGTTCGTGTGGCCGTCATTGTCCAGCCGAACCAAAACGAAAGTGCGGTGGCCACGGTGGTGAGGGGCGCAATGATGGCAAACCATTGCAGGACAGAGTGGCTCAGGTCAGCACCGCTGCTGCTGGGCGCCTTGCTCATCCGTGAAGTACGCACGGAACGGGACGAAGAGGCGTGAAACCCTCGGCTCAAATGTGTGCGCGGCGTGCTTCGCGGGACTCTACCCGACTTCACTAGCCGCCTCCTCAGCCTAGGGACGAGCCGGCTCAGGACTACATCCCGGAACCTCCTCAAAACTCGAGGTGATCCGTTTCCATCTGGCCACAACGGGCGTTACTGCGGCGTTACCCGTGGAATAACCAGTGCACCTAGGAAGCCGCCGCCGGGACGAGCACAATTAGTTCATGGTCGTTGCCTCAGCCCCTGAAGGCCTTGTGGAGGGTGAGCGTCTGCTCGCTTCGACGGACTGGGCGGCGGCGGCTTCGGCTTTCGAGTCCGTACTGGCCGTCAACGATGAACCAGCAGCCCACGACGGCTTGGGTCGCGCGCTGTGGTGGCTCCGCGACGCTGACCGGGCCATCGCCGAGCGGACACTGGCCTACGCGGGCTTTCGCCGTTCGGGGCAGAATTCCCGGGCCTTCAAGGCTGCCGTATGGCTGGCGCGCGAATACGCCGAGGCGTTGGGCAACGAAGCGGCCAGCCGGGGTTGGTTCGCACGCGCCGAGGGCCTCGCATCCCGCATGCCCGACGGCGCCGAGGCCGGCTGGTTGGCTGTGACGCGCGGACTGCTGCAGGCTGATCCTGCAACTGCCAGGGAAGACGCACGGACGGCATTACAAGCTGCGCGCGGCGCTGATGATCCGGAACTCGAGGCAACCGCACTGGCGCTGCTCGGCCTCGGGACGATAGCGGCCGGGGACGTACCGGAAGGGATGACCCTCGTTGACGAAGCGATGGTGGTGGTGACCGCCGGCGAACTTCGCGACAGAATGGTTTTCGGCGACGTGTGCTGCATGGTCACGCGGGCCAGCGAAGAGTCCTGCGACGTCTCCCGGCTCAGCCAATGGAACACAACCGTCATGCATTTCATGGAGCGGACCGGGCACCCCGCGCTGATGGAATTCTGCGGGACCTGCTGCGCCGAGATCCTCCTTGCTTCCGGCAACATCGCCAGCGCCGAGGGCTGGCTTACCAAGACGCTGCATGAGCTGGACCAGGCCGGCCACCGCGCACGGTGCGTTCACCCGGCAGCCAAACTTGCCGAACTGCGCCTGCTCCAAGGCCGGGTGGAGGAAGCCGGCAGGTTGCTCGCGGGCTTTGAGGACCGCCCGGATGCATTGCTCGCGACGGCGGCCGTCCGGCTGGCTGCCGGAGACACAGCCGTTGCGGCGGCCCTGCTGCACCGGCGGATCCATCACGTGACGGGCGGGCTCCTCGCCGTCCCGCTGCTGGCGCTGCTTGCCGAAGTGGAGCTGGCACAGGGCAACCCCGGCCAAGCACAGGAAACGTCCAGGCGCCTCGACGGGATTGCGGCCGAAACCCGCTGGCCCCGGGCATTGGCCACCGCACACCACACGGCCGGCCGCGCGGCAGCCGCCGGCGGGGACACTTCCTCGGCCCGTTCACGGCTGGACTCCGCGATTGAGATCTTTGGCGAGCTAAAAATGCCGCTGGAGGCCGCGCGGGCACGCCTGTCCATGGCCGAGGCCCTGCGCGATTCGGACCCTGAGGTTGCCGTGCACGAAGCCGAGCTGGCCCTGGCCGCGTTCGACGAGACGGGCGCGGCCGCCATGGCCGACAAGGCAGCAGCCCTGCTCCGGTCGCTCGGCGGTCCCGCCCGGACTGGCCCGAAGGCGCTCGGACTGCTGTCCCGGCGTGAGCGGGAAGTGCTCAGGCTGCTCGCCGAAGCGTTGACGAACGCCGAGATCGGTGACCGCCTGTTCATCAGCACCAAGACCGCCGAGCATCATGTCAGCAACATCCTCGCCAAGCTGCACCTGCGCAACCGCGGCGAAGCAGGCGCGTTCGCCCTGCGGCACTTCCCCTGAATAGGGCGGTAAATGGGGGATTCCCCCCATCCTCTCCTCCCGTCGTCGTCCCATCCTTGAAGTATCCCGACGACGTCACAGGAGGTGCAGAATGAAACGGCAACAAACGGCGGGCAACGTCCTCAAACATGAGATCGCCGTGACCGTCCGGGAACACACCACCGCCCCCTCCCCTGTTGTTTTCGATGTCCTGGCCAATCTGACCGGGCACAAGCAATGGGGAGGAGCCGAGGCCTCGACGCTTCTGTCCATGGAAGCCCCTAAGGGGCAGGCAACGGCCGGAACGGAATTCATTTCCATGGCCGAGGACGGCACGTGCCGGATGACGGACTCCTCCGTGGTCACCGAGGCCGTCCGGCCCGCGAGGTTTGAACGGGTCACCGAATCGGCTGTGGCCTCAAAGAGAAACGGGACGACGGCGGATTGGCTGCTGGTGCACCGCTACGACATCGAGGCGGACGGGAACCAGAGCAACGTCACCTACACATGCCGGCTCGTCCGGGCGAGCGGACTGCCGGGCCTGCTGGCCATCTACGGAATCCCGGTGCTCAGGTCACTGGCCCGGCTTGAGTGGGCACGGGCAAGCAGGGCCGGACTGCGGCGGCTTACCGCAGCGGCGGAAACCACGGCGCAGGCATAAGCCAGCGCCGGACTCAAGGAAGGAAAAGACAATGGCAAAGCTATCGATTGATGACCAGACCGCACGGGTGGAACGGATGACCGGCTACGAAGGCCGCTACCGGGAGACGGACGGCTACACCATCGCTTTCTAAAAATTCGAAGAGGGAGGCGACTTTACGCCGTTCTACAAGGGATTGCCGGATGACCGGTGCCAAAGCCACCACTGGGGATACGTCGTGAAGGGCCGGCTCACCATGCACATGCCCGACGGCGACGAGATCGTCGAAGCCGGGGAGGCCTACTACACACCTCCGGGCCATACCGACGAACTCGATCCCGGAACGGTGCTGGTGGAGTTCAGCCCCACGGAGGAGCTGGCCCGGACCCTGGCGGTGGTCGGGCAGAACATCGAGGGTTAGGCGGTAACCCGCCTTGCTCTGGTTTTTAGTAGCGGTTCCGCGGCGGGCGCGGATGGGCAGTGGGGGCCTGCCGAGCTTTCCTGGCCTGCATGACCCGCTTGAAGATGACGGGAAGCAAAGCGAAGAGCAGTTTCTTCATAGCGTCTGTCCTTTGGTTGGTTGGGGCGACTGGTTAGATAGTAAGCACACTTGCTATCTGTTCGGCAATGGCCTCCGCGAATTCGGCCAGTCCCTCCGGCCGTTCGCCGCGAACCACTGACACCGATAAACCGACCCGGAAGAAGGACAGATCATGGCTGACCTCACCGCGCTTGCACTCACTTGCTCCCTGACGCCGTCGCCGGAGCCGTCCAGCAGCGAGCTGCTGGCCCGCCACGTGCTGGACGAACTCGCCACCCACGGCGTCAGCGGGACGTCGCTGCGGATCGTGGATCACAACGTGATGCCGGGAGTGCAGATCAACATGGGCGACGGCGACGCCTGGCCAGTGATCCGCGACAAGATCCTCGCCGCTGACATCCTGGTCCTCGCAACACCGATCTGGATGGGGCACCCGAGCAGCATCACCCAGCGCGTGATCGAGCGGCTCGACGCCGACCTTTCCGAGACCGATGATGCGGGCCGGCCGATCATGTACGGAAAAGTCGCGATCGTTGCCGTGGTGGGCAACGAGGACGGGGCACACAAGACCGTGGCGGACACACAGCAGGCATTGAACGACGTCGGCTTCACCCTGCCTGCGCAGGGCGCCACGTACTGGGTGGGCGAGGCGATGCAGACCGTGGACTACAAAGACCTGGACACCGTCCCCGAAAAGGTCGCTTCCGCCACTGCAGGAGCCGCCCGCAATGCCGCCCACCTTGCCCGGGCCCTGGCTGCGGCGCCCTACCCGGCAGGGTGAGGGCCGTCGTCGGACGCCCCCCTTTCGCCGCCGGAGCGTCCATGCCTAGGATGAACTCCTGTGTGGCCCCGATGCGCCAGCGGAGGAGCCGCCGACACCAGAGCTGACAACGGAAGGGAACCGACACCATGGCCGACACTCCGAACCCGATCCAGATTCAGAAGTTCCTGGGCGGCGTGGACTACCCCGCGAGCCGCGATGCGCTGCTGTCCAAGGCAAAGGACTCCGGCGCGGACAGCAACGTGATCGAAGCCCTTGAGGCCATCCCCGACAAGGAGTACGACAGCCCAACGGCCGTCAGCTCAGCGGTCTCCGACAGCAACTGAACAACAGCCGGCGAAATTACCTGGTGACCAATTCGTTGCCGTAGCCGGAATCGCACTCGCCGTCGTGGATGACGCCGTCCCCCGCGGCCACCGCGTAGTTGTCCGCAGGGTCAAAGACCGCTGTCTGGACGCCCGTGACTTCCCTGGTGCAGCGGCGGGCAAACTCCGCGCCTTCGTCCTCGCCGCCGATCCAGATGTCCAGCCAGATGGAGGCGTCCCCGAACTCCTCCGCCCCGGTGTGGCACGGACCTTCCTCGGGCGCGTCACCGTCCCCGCAGGTATCCTCCACGATGAAGTACCGGCGCACGTTGGGCAGGTAGATGCGGGTCCCGGCCGGGTAGTCCAGAACGTCCTTCCCCGTCTCCTTTGAATGCCCGACGGCGATGGTCACCGGATCCTCGTAGGTTCCGGTCCCGCCGGCCGTCTTATGCAGGACCGGGTGGCTGATGATGGGTGAGCCCGGAGGGGTGTTGTCGAACCAGGTGTAGGCCGTGATGTACACCTGCTCACCCACCGTGTCCTCTGGAGGTGGCGAGGGCTCCTGGTTTGTACACGCTCCGGCAGCCAGAACCAACGCGAGCACGCCCGCCAGCGGAAGGACTCGTCGGCCCATGCGGCACCCCCTGTCTCGCAGTTAGGGATGAACATAACACCCCTACCTGTGAGGCTCAGCTGCGGCCGCGCCTCCCGGAGCGCGCGGCAAACGCATCCAGCGCGTCCAGGATCTCGTCGCTTTCCCAATGCCGGCCGCGCTTGAACTTGTCAAAGCCCTGCACCACGCCCGCCTCCTCCAAGACCTGCATCTGGCGCCAGATCGTCGGCCCCGATAGTCCCAACCGGTCTTCCAACAGCTTGGCGTTGACAACAGGCTGGCGGGCCAACAGGTCGGCAATCTTCCACGCGGCCGCGTCCTTGCGGGCCTTGATAACGTCCTTCCACCGGGCCCTTGCCGCGGTGATGTCTCCGGCGAGCCGGCGGCCGTTGTCAATAGCACGGAACGTGGCTTCCGAGGTGAGCAGGATGATCCGGCCGGGGTCCCCTTCCCGGTAAGCGGTCAGTGCATCGTGGTACCCCCTGACGTGATTCAGCAGCCCGGCCGAGACTGGGACGGTCACCGCCCTTGTGAGGCCCTTGTTCCGCAACATGGCGTGCATCAGCGCCCGCCCGGTCCTGCCATTGCCGTCGGTAAAAGGGTGGATAGTTTCAAACTGGGCGTGGGCGATTGCCGCTTGGGACAGGATCTGGACATCGTTCCGTCCGGCATAGGCCATGAGATCGTCCATGAGTGCCGGCACGCGCCTGGCATCGGGAGCGACGAAGTCCGCTCCTACCGGACTCGAACTGGACCTGCCGATCCAGACAGGCTCACTACGCCAGATACCCGCGCCCTTTAGGTCGGCATGCTTCATGAGTGCCCTGTGCATTTCCAGGACGGCTGCCGTGTCCAAAGCATCCGCGGCAGCAAGGGCAGCGTTCATGGCCGCCACGTTGTCCACAACCAGGGTGGCGTTTCGCTTGGAGTCATCCCCAAGCACTGCCATCTCGATGCTCCGGGCGTTGGCGGTCACATTTTCGATCTGGGATGAGGAGACTGATTCGGTCCGCAGCAGGATGGCCGAGAACGGCGCGATGTCGGAACCGAACTCATGGTCAAAGTCGCGGATGGCCAACGCCGCATCTTCGGCCGCAGCCGTCACTTCACTTGAGGCGATATAGGCGTTGTCCCTAATGAAGGGCGGGATCGCTGCCATCCCCAACTATTTCACTTATGGGTAGAACTGAAAAGATCCGGTGCGGATCTTTTCAATTTCACTCGGGAGAGCAGGGGCCGGCTCAGCCCGTAGCCGACACCGCCAGCCACAGCTCCATGTGGTCCGGCTTCCCCTCCTGGTCGAAGACCGTCGCCAGCAGCTCCGGTTCCGCGAGCGGCTCGTAAGGGTTGGCCGGGAACCATTCGCCGTACGCCTTTGCCCACAACTGCTGGACCTCCTCCGTTTCCATGCCCTGCGACTCCAGCACCAACCACTGGTGCGGCGGAACATGGAGTGACTCGTGCCCGCTGCCCGCCGCCGGAGCTTCACCGGTGGCTGCCGCAAGCCAGTACTCGAAGGTACTCCCGTCCGCCCGGTCCTCAGCGAAATCCGTGCTCACGGCCAGCACACCGCGCGGGGACCTGGTGGACAGGCTGCTGATCTCCCTGAGCACCTCCAGGCCCAGTTCTTCACGGAACTGCTCCAAGGCCGGATTGGGACCGTGGTAAACCAGCGGCATCCTCCGCCGCCGGCCCACAAGCGTGAATGCGTCCTCGTTCTGCAGCCGGTAGTCCATCTGTTGTTTTCCTTTCACTGAGAGGGAGAAGCGCAGCGGGGGCTGCGAGCGCAGCACGGCGCCGGCGCGGCGAGCCTCGGCCGGATTTACGCCGTGCACGGCCCTGAAAGCCCTGCTGAAGGCGTCGGCCGAGGCGTAGCCGAAGCGCACGGCAATGTCCTGCAGCGGCTCATCACCTGAAACCACGGCGGAGGCCGCGGCTGTCATGCGCCGCCGCCGGATGTATTCCGAGACCGGCATTCCGGCCAGCACCGAGAACATCCGCCGGAAGTGGTACTCCGACGTCAGGGTGATCCGCGCCAGCGCAGCCACATCCACCTCACCGGCAGAGCGGTACCCTGCACCGTCGGAGATCTGCTGCTCGATGTGCTCGATCGCCCTGTTCCAGAGATCCACCTGCTGCCCTCCCTGCGTTTCGTTGTCGGCTCCACGTTAGCCATGCGCCGCCCGGCCGGGTCCGACAATCCATGCCCGTTCCCGTCGGGCGGCAGGGGCACGCACGCGGCAGGGGGCCACCTTTGGCGGCACCGCCGTGACGTACGACGGCGGGGCGGGCCGCCGTCGTACGTCAAGTGCTTGCCACCTGCTGACGGCAGGCCCTACCGTCTCCCCTAGCGGTTCCACCCACAAGCGGAAGGCATTCCATGCTGCAGGAAGTGGCTGACGGCGTTCTGGTCCACGAGAGCGGGTTCATCCAGAGCAATTCCGTTGTTGTGCAGGGCAGGGACGGCGTCCTGCTCATCGACCCCGGCATCACCAGCAGCGAAATGGCGGACCTCGCCAACGACCTCCGCCGACTGGGCCAGCCCGTCGTCGCAGGCTTCTCCACGCATCCCGATTGGGACCACGTGCTCTGGCACCCGGACTTCGGCGACGCACCCCGCTATGGAACAGCCCGCTGCGCCGCCTCCATCCGGGGTGTGCTGGCAGACCCGGACTGGAAGAACCGCGTAGCCGAGGGGCTGCCGCCGGAGCACGCCGACGAGATCCCGATGGATCTGCTCGGCCTTATTACCGGCCTGCCCGCCGACGCTGCGCACATTCCCTGGGACGGCCCCGGCATCCGGATCATCGAGCATCAGGCGCATGCTCCCGGTCATGCTGCGCTGTTGATCAAGGAGCGCCGGGTCCTCGTGGCCGGCGACATGCTGTCCGACATCCTGATGCCGTTCCTCGACCTGGAGGCCGCGGATCCGCTCGGGGACTACCTCGCCGCGCTGCGGCTGTTCGACGGCGTTGCAGACGACGCCGATGCCGTCATCCCCGGCCACGGCTCCGTGGGCGGAGCTGGACAGTTGCGGGCACGCATCGAACAGGACCGCGAGTACGTGCAGGCCCTGCGGGACGGCCGCGTTCCCGATGACCCGCGGGTGGGTCCATCGGCCCCGTTGGACTGGCTGCCGGAGGTGCATGACTGGCAACTCCAGCGGCTCGCCCAGAAGAGCCAAGGCGGGATGACCTCCGGCTAGCGGTGCTGCCCGTGTCCGCGCCTGTGTCTTGGGACTAGGCTTCGGTCATGGGACTCATCATCACGCTGCTGATCATCTGGCTTGTTTTGTCCATCCTGGGGTTCATCATCGAGGGCCTGTTGTGGCTGGCCCTCATCGGCCTGGTGCTGTTCGCCGCCACGGCTGCCTGGGGCTGGGTCAAGCGCAGAGCCAGGACCTGACGCCCCTGCGCCACCCAACCTTGCGCCAATCTTTCAGAAAATCCCGCACGTTCCTGATGCTTATGCCGCAGGATCGGGGCAGGTTGACGAACGAGAGTTGGGGGACATCATGATGGACGACGGCGGCACAGGCGCCGCGGACGGGGGCGGGGACGCCCTGAGCGGCGAGACCATGGTCATCCGGACGTGGTTTGAGCCAAGGGGCGAATCCGGTTTCCGGGCCCGGATCACGTACGGCAAGGCCACGGGCGGGGAGCCGAACAGGTTTGCCACCGCTGATCCCGACGAAGTCCTTGACGTGGTGCGCCGGTGGCTGGAGGCCCAGCGCGCCGGCAACTAGCTCTTTTGCCACCCCTTGGCGGCGCTTCCGGCGCGCTAGCAGATACCCCCCCCCACAATCAAGGGGTTACTTGCGGGCCGCAGTCTGTGATCATGAGAGGAAGCTTCCATTTCGGAGGCCTTTTAATTACTGTCTTTGCCTTGCATTCGGTGCCGGCGGCAGTGGCTAGGTTTTCTCATGCTGGATCCTCTGGCACAGGCACAGGTCCTCATCCGCGACGATGTCTCATCACTTCCCATTCTGTGGGGCTGGTACTGGGGAAACGGCGGGAACGCAGGCCTGGTGGAATTCGATGCCTGCCTCTACGACCTCATGGTTCTGGACGCCTTTGACCTAAAAATCCTGGCGTGGGCTCTCGAGGACTTCGCGCTGCATTCGTGACTCGCCCGCCACGGAATGCAGGAGCGGTGCGCTTCCCGGCTCCACAACCTTCCGGGCAGGCGATTCCGGCGTAAGCTGGGAAGGAACCGTCTGGAGGTGGGCGCATTCACGCCGCATGTTCTTCATCGCGGTTGAAGACACTTCGTAAGGACGCGCCATGGACGCTATGCCTCTCGGCTCAGAACTGCAGGACGATGTTGCCTCCCGGCTTCAGGACATGGTCCTGGAAACCTCTGATGCCGAAGAATTCTTCCAGGAACTGGCCACCTTCTCCGCGTCGCTCCTCTCTCCGCCCGAATCCAAGGTCCACTGCAATGTCACCGTGGTGCGCAGGAAAAAACCCGTTACGGTAGCCTGCAGCAGTCCCAGGGCACGGGAGATGGATGAGCTCCAATACGCCTTCGGCGACGGGCCTTGCCTGACAGCCATGCGCACCGGCACCACCACCTACGTCCCGGACGTTTCAAAAGAGCGCCGCTGGCCGCAATACATCCGCGCCGTCGCGCAAAAGGGGATCCAATCAATCCTGGGTGTTCCCCTGCGCCTGGAGGGAGACTCCACCGCTGCTTTAAACATCTACTCCTCACGTCCTTATGGAATATCCGGCGAGGACATCGCCCGCGCCGAACTGTTCGGCGAACAGTCCGCCAAGACCCTCCGCTTAGAGCTGCGCCTGACGAGGCTCCAGGAAGCAAAAGACAACCTGGAAGCGGCAATGAAGTCCCGAACGGCCATCGATATCGCCGTCGGCGTGATCATGGCCCAGAACCGGTGCAGCCAGGATGCGGCGATAACCATCCTGAGGAAAGCCTCCAGCTCCCGCAACATGAAACTTCACAACGTAGCGGCCGCCGTCATCGAATCCGTTTCACCCCATACACCCTTGCGCACATTTTTCGACGAATAACGCCCGGGTTCATCTGCCCACTCTTCAGCTGGCGGCGTCCAGGGAGAGTTCTTCAAGCGCGGACGCGAGAGCCTCCGTGTCAAACCAGCGGGGAACCAGGATGCCCTGAATAAAAGCGTCGAATTCGAAGGGGTGACAGCGCCCGCCGTGGTTCCAATACGAGATCCAGAGGTCAATCAAGGACACATCCGCACGCCCCAGGAGCGTGGTGGCTGCCTGCCGCAGGTCTTCCATGACCAATGCTCGCTTCTGCTACGCCCACCCTGCAAGAGCAGTAACAGGCGGTCTGTCAGGGGTGAAACTGGAAGCTTGTGCGGGGACGAAGAAAGCCCGCCGGTGGGGGACCGACGGGCTTTCCAAAACTGACGTTACAGGCAAGTAATTTGGTGAACGAGTGGACGATCCTCAGTACGACGACGTCAGCGGTTCCAGGCGCGCGGGGCGATGAAAAGTGGTTGTTGACTCTCCCGGCCGGCAGGCCGAAGCTTTGGGGATGACCAAAGAACCTGAAGCGCTGATGGCTGTCATCGACCGGCTGGCCGAGCGGTTCCCCCATCACCAACGCTCCGTGATTGAAGATGTGGTCGCCGAAGAGCACGGCCTGCTCGACGACGGGCCCGTCCGGGACTACGTACCGCTCCTTGTGGAACGGGCGGCAAAGCTGCGCCTCGCCCATCAGTAGCCCATCCGGTCCGCGCCAATCAGCGCAAGCCGAGCGCCGCCGTCGTACGCCCTCACGCCCCGCCTACCCGCCCTCCGGGACAACGAGGACGGGCCGCTGCTGGTGCCGGATCAGGGCGGCAGGCACGGATCCCTCGAGGACCCTGTCCAGCCACGCCACAGACCCCGGCCGGCCGGCGCCCACCACGAGCAGCGCCGCATCGGTGTTCCTGGCCAGGCGGTTGAGGGCCTTGGAGACGTCGCCGTTGAGTACGCGGAAGGACCAGGACTCCCCCGGTTCCCCCAGAACATCTTCAAGCCGCCGCTGCAGGTGTGCGGAAGGGAATTCGGCTTCTTCGTTGATGCTCGGGTCCAGGGACAGGGCTGTCCGCTGGTTCGCCGGAGCCCATTCCATGAGGTAGCTGGCCGGATCGACGAACGCGCAGATCAGGTGCTCTCCCAGGGCAGCCGCCAGGGCCGCGGCGGTGCGGATCACGTGCTCTGAAAAGTTCCATTCAACGCCGACGACGACGGGCCCGTCCGGCCATCCCTCACCGGACATGCAGTCCCCGCACGAACGGCGCGGCCGCGAAAAGCAGGGCAGTTCCAGCTGCTGCCGCCATCGCGTAGGCCATGGCGGTGTAGGAGCCGAACCACGCGGCCATCGCCGGGCCCGCGGCCGGGGCGAGGGCGGTGACGATTGTGAGGGGCGCGGCGAAGCTGCCCTGGAGCGTGCCCAGGCCGGTTGCTCCCCACCGGTCGGCAACGATGGTGGCCTGCAGCAGTGTCTGGCAGCCGCGGACGGCGCCGGCGAGCATCCCGGCCCCAATCAGCAGCGGCACCGGTCCCGGCAGGAGGGCAAGCAGAAGGAGGGCGCCGGCAGCGGTTCCGGTGACGACGGCGATGCGGGCTTTGGCGGGGATTGCGGTGAATACGAGGCGGCCGGCCACCTGTCCTGCACCGACGAGTCCGAGGCCAAGGGCGGCAGCGGTGTAATCGGCGCCCTTTTCCATGAGCAGGGGGATGATGTTGAGCGTCACGGTGTACAGGCCGAGGCAGAGCAGGACCATGAGGGCCTGCAGGCCAACGAATGTCCGGCTGCGCCGGATGGCGCGGACCAGTGCCTTGTCATCTCTCAGTTGGGCGGCGTTGCCTGTTTTCCGCCAGGACCGGTTGAGGCAGCGCGCGTGCAGCGGCAGGGTCACGGCGCCGAGCAGTCCGGCGAGGACCAGGAAGGCTCCACGCCACCCGATCCCGGTGCAGAGGGCGGCGGTGACCGGGGCGAAGATGGTGGACGCGAATCCTGCCACAAGGGTCAGGATGGTCAGCGGCCGCACCCGGGCCGGGCCGTACCAGCGGCTGATCACGGTGAAGGCCGGCTGGTAGAGCACCGCGGCCTGTGCTGTGCCGGCCAGCAGCCAGGCCGCCGCGAACGCGGGCAGGTTCGGTGCCAGCGCCACCAGAACCAGGGCGAAAACGCCCACCAATGAGCCGCCGATCATCAGGCTGCGCGGGCCGGTCCTGTCCAGCATCCTGCCGACGGCGATCCCGGCCACCGCGGACACCACCAGCCCGGCGGAGAAGGCCCCGGTGATGTGGGCCGGGTCCCAGCCGGTGTCCTCGCTGATGGGCCGGACCGCCGCCAGCAGCGCGTAGTAGAGCACGCCCCAGCCGGTGGTTTGGGTGATGCACAGCGCGGCCAAGCCGCCGCGGGGTGCCCCCTCCGCGGCGAGTGTCCGTGACGGCGCCGGGGCGGTCATGGCTACTTCCCGGTGAGCTCCGTGTAGAGCGCCTGGACCCGGGCTTTGATGTCGTCCCGGACCAGGCGCATCCGTTCCATGCCCTCGATGCCGCGTTCGGAGGGCTCGTCCGTTTCCCAGACTTCGAAGCGCTTGCCCTCGCGCGGTTCAAGCTTGGCCTCGGTGCCCAGGACGATGACGGCGTCAACTGTGTCCAGGACCTCGTCGGTGACCGGCTTGGGGTATTCGCCGGTGACGTCGATGCCCAGTTCGGTCAGGGACTCCACCGCCTGCGGGTTCAGGTCCTTGGCCGGCTTGGTGCCGGCGGAGTAGACCGCGATCTTGTCGCCGGCGAGGTCACGCATGAGTCCGGCGGCGAGCTGGGATTTGCCGCCGTTCTTGCTGCAGACGAACAGCACGGACGGAGTCTTGTACTGGGTCATGAGGAGGTTGTTTCCTTTTCGAGTGGGTGGGCGGGAAGTGAGGCGACGAGGGTTTTGACCCGTTCGTGGATCTGGTCCCGGATGTCCCGGACGGTGTCGAGGGACTGGTCGGCCGGATCGGGCAGGTCCCAGTCCTCGTAGCGCTTTCCGGGGTAGATCGGGCAGGAATCCCCGCACCCCATGGTGATCACCACGTCGGAGGCACGGACGACGTCGTCGGTGAGGGGCTTGGGGTAGTTCCTGGTCAGGTCCAGGCCCATCTCGGCCATCACGGTCACGACGCCGGGGTCCAGTTCGGCCGCGGGCAGGGACCCGGCGGACCGGACGTGGATTCTTCCCTTGGCTTCGACGGTGAGCAGCGCGGCTGCCATCTGGGAGCGGCCGGCGTTCTGCACGCAGACAAACAGGACCTCGGGCCCCTCGGAGCCTGCTGCGCCCTTCGATTTGGCGAGGGCTGCCAGCCGGTCGGTGGCGAAGTGTTCGGTGGTGGCTGGCAGGTACGCGCTGATATGTGCGGTGCGGGCCAGCGCCGTATAGGACTCGAAGACGTACCGCTCAACGGTTTCGGCGGCGAAGATTCCGGCAAAACGCTCGGCAAGCCGTTCACTGATGCGGTGCAGGAGCTCTGTGTTGTCCTGCAGGCCAAGGCCGGTGTCGCGGTGTTCAGTCATGACAGCTCTCCAAGGGGTTTCCATTGACCGGGTCAGTTGCTGGTGCCGGAGCGGCCGTGGGCCAGGCCGGTGGGGAAGCCCACCAGCACCGGTTCGGGTGCGGCGCAGCAACCGGACTCTGAGGCCTCTGCCGCCACGGCCGACACGGGGACGTCGCAGCTGGTGCCGGCGTCCGTGGAGCAGACCCCGGTTTCGGGGAGTTCGAGGTGGACCGTGTCGGCGGATTCGTGGTCGCCGGCGAGGGCGGCGGCCACGGAGCGGACCTGCTCGTAGCCGGTGGCCAGCAGGAAGGTGGGGGCCCGGCCGTAGGACTTCATCCCGACAATGTAGAAGTCCTTGTCCGGGTGGGCGAGCAGCTTGGCACCGTGAGGCGGGACGGTGCCGCAGGAGTGGAATTCGGGGTCGATCAGCGGGCCCAGTTCCATCGGCGCTTCGACGGCGGGGTCCAGGTTGAGGCGGAGTTCACGCAGGATGTCCAGGTCGGGGCGGAAGCCCGTGCAGGGAACCACGACGTCGGCGTCGAGGGTGCGGCCGTCCACGGCGCCGACGGTGGCGGATGAGTCCAGGGATTTGATCGAGCTGATCCCGAAGCCGGTGTGCAGTTCGATTTTTCCGGCCTCCACGAGCCGGCGGACCCGGCCGCCGAGCTGGCCGCGGGCAGGCAGCCCGTCCAGGTCGCCTCCGCCGTAGACCTTGTCCGCAGTTGCGCCACGGACTGCCCACAGGATCCGGGTGTCCGGCTCTTCCTTGGCGAGGTCAGCGAGGTTGATGAGGGTGTTGGCGGCGGAGTGTCCGGCACCGACAACCAGCACCCGGCGCCCGGCGAAGGCGGCGCGGTCACGGCCGGTGACGTCGGGCAGCGGCGCGGAGATCCGGTCCCCTGCTGCTTCTTCGCCGATGGCGGGAAGGCCCGAGGTGCCCAGCGGGTTGCGGGTGGACCAGGTGCCGGAGGCGTCGATGACTGCTGCCACGGTATGGTCCCGGGTTTCGCCGCCGGCGTGCTCCACCCGCACCACGAAGGGTGTGGTGTCCCGGCCCTTGATGTGGGTCTTGTCCAGGCCCTGCCGGGTAATAGCGGTGACGCGCGCGCCGGTCTGCAGGCGGGAAGAGATCTGGGGAAGGGCGGCCAGGGGCGCCAGGTAGTTATCGATCAGCTCCCCGCCGTAGGGCAGTGCCGTGGGCCGGGGCGCTTCCCAGCCGGCCGCTTCGAGGAGGCGGACGGCAGCGGCATCAGTGTTGAACCGCCACGGTGAGAAAAGACGGATGTGGCGCCAGCGCTCAATGGCCGCGCCCGCCGTCGTACCTGCTTCAAGGATCAGCGGTTCCAGGCCCCGCTCAAGCAGGTGGGCGGCGGCGGCCAGGCCAATGGGCCCGGCGCCGATCACGGCGACTGGAAGGTTCCTCGCTGAATCCATGATGTCCTCTTTCATCCGTAGCGGCGGTTCAGTGCGGTTAGGCGGCGGGGTT
>NZ_JARHXQ010000194.1:0-1384 GCF_029222765.1 Arthrobacter sp. Cr_A7
GAGGCTTCCTGTTCCTGCGTCGCGGGCAAAATGGTTGAGCGTCCCGCCCGGGAGGACCAGGAGGGGGATGGAACGTTCGACGGCGGCCGCGGCTGCTGCGCCCACCGTGCCGTCGCCTCCCCACACACCGAGGGCGCGGGTGCCCGGCCAGTCCGCAGTTGCAGCGATTTGCGCCAGCAGCTCATCCTCGGGCTGAACGGTGTTGATATGCGCCTTCGGGAATACTTCTTTGAGTGCGGCGGCCGTCTCTTCCCTGAACGAGCCACCCAGGGTGTTCACTACGATGCTCAGGCCCTCGCCTCCCGGCAGTTCGGGCGCAGGCGTCCAGGTCCGCGCGGGCTGCGGGAAGGGTGGACGGACCGGCCACCACCTGCGGGTTACCAACGCTGCTCCTGCCCCCAGCGCTGAGCCAAAGAAGACGTCCGAGGGCCAGTGCGCCCCGGTGTGGACCCGGGAGTAGGCCACCCCCAGGGCGGCCGGCGCCAGGGCAACGCCTAGGGCCGGCCGGACCAGGCCCACTCCCACGGCAAACGCCACGGCTGACGCGGAGTGTCCCGACGGCATGGAGGAGCTGGTGGGTTGGGGATGGACAAACCTGAACACCGGGAGGTGCTCTGGCAGCGGCCGGGTGCGGGGGAGCAGCGTTTTGAAGACGCCGTTGGTCACAGCCGATGCAACAGCCTGGGCCAGCAAACCATGCAGGGCTGCCCGGCGGGTCTTTCCCGGGAAAGCGGCCATCACGGCGGCCGCCGCAATCCAGAGCTTCCCATGGTTGCCCGAAGCCGAGAGCCTGCGGAAAAAGTCGTCGTGGTTGCCGCCCGGCAGATCGGAAACATGCTTTACAAGGTATTTATCCAGCCGGCCGACCCATCGATGGCTGTTACGCCATGTGCTGTGCATGCCCTCACCCTACCGCCATGGCAGGCACGGACGCCCCATCACCTTTGGGGCTTAAAACCCCAACGCTCCATCACCTGTTGCGGCGAAACCCGGAACGCTCTCTCACTTATGGCGGCGAAACTCGGAACGCTCTCGCAGGTCCAGCGGCTTACGTGGTTTCAGCCGCCTGCTTCGTTTTGAGCGGCTTGGCTGCACCGGCCAGCAAGAGTGCCAGGAGAATCGGGGCCAGGATCGCAAGCAACGCCAGGTGGATACCGGTGAGGTCCCCGAGGTACCCCAGCAGGGGAGGGCCGGCGAGGAACGAGATATAACCGAGTGTGGATACAACGGATACCCGTGCCGCGGCGTGCTTCGGGTCGTCGGCCGCGGCGGACATTCCCATCGGAAAGGCCAGCGCTGCTCCCACGCCCCACAGTGCAGCACCAGCTGCAGCCAGCCATACGTTCCCGGCGAGGACGAAGAGGCAAAGACCGGCGGCGGCGGC
>NZ_JARHXQ010000195.1:0-516 GCF_029222765.1 Arthrobacter sp. Cr_A7
GAGTAACGCCATCAGCTCGATCAATGAAGAACGAAGAACTGGGCGTGGGAACAGAAGCTCCGATCAGTCCAGGTACCGGATCAGTCTCCATGATGTTCCTGGAGACATTGCCGGCCGTAGCATCGCCAACCTGGCTGTAGTAGATGTTGATCTGCTCCTTGCCGCCGGCATCCAGGACGGTCGCCGTCTCCACTGCGGGGGAGGCCGAAACCTGTTCATGCTCCACGCTCCAGCCCTCCGGGTGGGCGAAGGACAGGCGGCCGTCTGCGAAGGTGAAGGTCACCGGCCCTTTGGGAACGGGTGACGAGGTAGCAGCGGGAACGATGGTTGGAGCCGGACTCTGCGTAGCCGTCTGCGTAGCCGGCTGGGTGGCAGGCGCCGTGGAGGGAGCCCCGCTCCCGGCAGGGGTGCCTGTCGCGCAGCCTGCGAGGGAAAGAGCGGCAGCAGCGGTGGCTGCGAGGAAGAAGTTTGCGCGGTGGGCTGGGCGCATCGGAGTGCCTTTCAAGAGAGCGCCTT
>NZ_JARHXQ010000196.1:0-1425 GCF_029222765.1 Arthrobacter sp. Cr_A7
GAGTCAAGGCCTCGCGTTGACTCATTGAAAACCTCCGCGTAGACCGATTCGTTGCCTCATTTGAAAACCTCCGCGTAGCGGCGTGGTTCTCGGGAGCGGCACCGGATGGGGGCTATGCCCGTTTTCATGGAGCTAACGATGGCCCAGCGGCAAGCTGTGACGAAGAAGAAGGCCCTCGCCTACCGGGGCGCTGATCGTGCAGGAAAGTCCCGGATCCTGGACGAGTTGGTCGAGTTGACCGGTTGGCACCGCGACTATGCCCGGGCGGCGCTGCGGGACGCGCTGGTCCTGAAGGTCGTCAAACCCCGGCCGGGCAGGGACCCGGTGTATGGCCCTGATTTGTTGCCGGCGCTGGGCAAGTGCTGGGCGGTATTGCGTGCACCTGCCGGCAAGCTTCTGGCCCCGATGCTGCCGGTTCTGGTGCCGCTGCTGCGCCGCGACGGCGAGCTCGACATCACAGATGAACAAGCAGCGTTGCTGATGCGGATGAGCGCGGCGACCATCGACCGGAAACTTGCGGGGGAACGGTCAAAGCTGACCCTGCGGGGACGGTCCCACACCAAGCCGGGCACCCTGCTCAAATCCCAGATCCCGGTCCGGACCTGGGCCGAGTGGGATGATGCAGTGCCGGGCTTTGTCGAGATCGACCTGGTCGGTCACGAGGGCGGCAACAGCTTTGGGGAGTTCTGCTTCACCCTGACGGTGACGGACATTTGCACCGGATGGACGGTGAACAGGTCCGTGCGGAACAAAGCCGCCAAGTGGGTCTTCGAAGCCCTTGAACACGTCACTGCGGTGTTCCCGTTTCCCATCCTCGGCATCGATTCGGACAACGGGTCAGAGTTCATTAATGAGCACCTGCTGGCCTATTGCCACGCCCGCCAGATCACCTTCACCCGCTCCCGGCCGGGAAACAAAAATGACGGCGCCCATGTGGAGCAAAAGAACTGGGCACGGGTCCGGGAACTGGTCGGCTACCTGCGCTACGACACCGCTGGCGAGTTGGAAAAGCTCAACGAGATCTGGGAGCTGGATCGTGTCTTCACCAACTACCTGCTGCCACAGCAAAAGCTGGTTTCCAAGCAGCGCTACGGCGCCAAAGTCACCAAGAAACACGACGCGCCAGCCACGCCCCACCAACGAGCCGTGCGCCATCCACGGATGCGTAAGAGCCCGGTCATACGAATGAACGCCGCCTTCAAACGCATCAAACCCGGAGTTCTCTCCCGCCAAATCATGGCCCTCACAGCCGAACTGGAAACCCTTGCACTGGCCAAGAAACCAGCTCCAATCAGACCCGTAAACCGGGCCTGGAACCCATAGCCCTCCGGAGCCTCTGCAACGAGGCAACGATCACGCGGAAGCGGAGGTTTTCATTTGAGGCAACGTATTAGTCTTCCCGGAGGTATTGCAATGAGGCAACAG
>NZ_JARHXQ010000197.1:0-8063 GCF_029222765.1 Arthrobacter sp. Cr_A7
GATCCCATTTGGGGACCTCCGACAACCCGACGGCATTACTCCCATAACCACTTTTCATTCCCTCAGGTGAAGTTCGCCCGCCGGCTTCCCTGGCCATCAGAAGGACCACTGTCATGACACGCAGAAAGACGCTTTCCGCAGCGGCCGGGTTGCTCACCGCGATCGCTATTTCGTTGTCCGGCTGTTCCAGCGACGCCGGCAGCAGCGCAACATCAGAGAACGCCACCGCCGTCGACGCCGCCTCGATCTCGCCCACCGGAATCGTCGGCAAGGGAAAAAACGGGGAGGAACCCGCCCTTGCGGATGCCCTCAAGCTCAGCGACGAAGACAAAAAGAAGGTGGCCGAGGGCAAGTTCTCCGTCGGCATCTCCATGAACACCATGGACATCGATTGGTCCCGGCTGACCATCGAAGGCATTCAGCAGACGCTCGGCGAACTCGGCGTTGAGGTCGTCGGGGTCACGGATGCAAAGTTCAAAGTCCAGCAACAGATTGCAGACCTCGAGAACCTGATCACCAAGAAACCGGACCTGATCATCAGCATCCCCACCGATGATGTAGCCACCGCCCAGACCTACAAGAAGGTCGCGGAATCCGGCATCAAACTCGTCTTCATCCACATGCCCGCCTCCGGACTCACATACCCTACCGAATACCAAGCAGTAATTGCCCCGGACAACCAAGGCAACGGCCAGATTGCCGCTGCCGGCCTCTCGGAGTTCATCCCCGAGAACGGTACAGCCGGCATAGTGGACTTTGCAGTGGACTTCTACACCACCAACCAGCGCACGCAGCGGGTCAAGGAATGGTTCAAGGAGAACCGCCCCGACGTGAAAATCAAGGAAGTCGGCTTCACGGACACCAATGCCGTCGGGCCAGCGGCCGCCAACTTCATGACGGCAAACCCTGACGTCAACGGGCTGTTTGTCATCTGGGATTCCCCGGCCATGCAGTCAGTCGCCTCCCTTCGAAACGCCGGCGTCAACGTCCCGATCACAACAATCGACCTCGGCACCGAAGTAGCCGTCGAAATGGCCAGCGGCGGCTACATCAAAGCCATTGGTGCCCAGGAGCCCTACAACCAGGGAATCGCGGAGGGCAGGGCAGCCGCGCACGCTCTGATCGGCAACAAGGTTCCGGCATGGGTCGCTCTTCCCGCCGTCGCAGTGACCCCCGGAAACCTCCTGCAGAAGTACGAGGAGATCTTCCATTCCAAGCCGCCCCAGGAAGTCCTCGACGCGTGCGAGACCTCGGGACTCTGCGGAGCCAAGTGACATGGCTAACATCAGTAAGCAAACAGCAATCGATCACACTGACATGACCACCGCGACGGACGCCCCGGAAGCCAGCGGCGCCCAGCGGGGCTACAGTAAGCCGCTGCTCCAGGCCGTTGGCGTCAGCAAGGCTTTCAGCGGAGTCTATGCGCTGAAGGACGTCGATTTCGATCTGCGCCCCGGCGAGGTCCACGCACTGCTGGGCCCCAACGGCGCCGGAAAGTCCACATTGATCAAGATCCTCGACGGCGTCCAGCCGCAGGACGAAGGATCTGTCGAGGTGGAAGGTCGTGAACGGGTCCAAAAAGACATCGCAACGGTCTTTCAGGAGCTCAGCCTGGTCCCTTCCCTCTCGGTGGCCCAGAACATCTTCCTCGGCAACGAGCTGCACAACGCCTTCGGGATGGTGCAAAAGAAAAAGATGAATGCCATCGCCAAGGAACTCATCGACTCGCTGGGGCTGCACCTGCCGCCTGGGGAGCTGGTCGAGAACCTCTCGGTTGCCTCCCGCCAGCTTGTCGAGATCGCCAAGGCCGTCCACCGGGACGCCCGGGTCCTGGTGCTGGACGAGCCGACCTCGACACTGACCAAAGCCGACCAGCTGCTGCTGTTCAACAGTATCCGCGACATCCAGAAGTCGGGGGTGGGCATCATCTACGTCACCCACCGCCTCACCGAGGTCTTCGAACTGGCCGACCGGGTGACGATCATCCGAGACGGCAGGAAGGTCCTGACCGCTGACGTGGCGGATTTGGAGATGAGCTCGCTGGTCCGCGAGATCACGGGCGCTGAACCCCAAGAGCCCGGTCCTCCAAAAGAGGCCTTTGACCGGTTCGCGCACCCCGAGCTGCTGGCCAGCTCCTCCACCGGGCCGAAACTCCAGATCACCGAACTCGCGGGGGACCGCTTCTCGGACATCAGCTTCACTGCTGAGGCCGGGCGGATTGTCGGCATCGCCGGTCTGATCGGTACCGGCCGCACCGAGCTGTTGGAAACGATCGGCGGCATGCGCCGCAGCACCGCCGGGGAAATCAGGCTCAATGGCCGGACAGTTCGTTTCAAGCACCCATGGGAGGCGCTCAGCGCAGGAGTCGCTCTCGTTCCCGAGGACCGGCACCGCTCGGGCCTCGTGATGCAGCACTCGATTCAGCGAAACCTCACCCTGGCCCACTACAAGTCACTGCGCAAGGGCGGCCTCGTCGACAACAGGGCCGCACGGTCACTGATCAGCGGCCTCGTAGAGACACTGCAGGTAAAGACGAACTCGATCGACAGCCCCGTACAGACCTTGTCCGGCGGCAACCAGCAGAAAGTCGTCTTCGCCAAATGGCTTCAGCCCGGCATGCACCTCCTGCTTCTCGATGAACCGACCCAGGGCGTGGATGTCCGCGCACGCCAGGAAATCTACCGCGTCATCCACCGGTTCGCGGAAGAAGGAGCAGCGATCATCGTCGCTTCCTCCGACTTCGTCGAACTCCAGGAGCTGTGCGACGAAATCTACTTCATGACCTCCACGTCCATGAGCGAGCCGGAGAAGGTCACGCCGGAGATGACAGATCAGTACATTTATTCAAGACTCAATGAAAGGGTTCGTGAGAGCCATGAGCGCGATCACCAACAGCATTAGCCTGACCCGGCCGCGATGGGGCAGCCGGTCCCCCTTGGACCTCATCCGCGAATACTTCGTGTACATCGCGCTCGTGGGACTGGTGCTCTTCTTCTCCATTGCCTCGCCTGTCTTCTTCAGCGTGCAGAACTTCGCCAACGTGGGGCGGCAAACGGCGATCGTTTCCATCATCGCCGTCGGCGTCACGCTCGTCATTGTCAACGCCCAGATCGACCTCTCCGTCGGCAGCGTGTTCGCGCTCTCCGGAATGGCCTCCGCCCTGGCACTCCAGTACATCTCGAACTTCTGGGTGCTCGGTGCACTGGCAGCCATCTCGGTCGGTGTCGTCTTCGGGTTCGTCAACGGACTCCTGACCGTGAAGCTAGGAATCCCCAGCTTTCTGGTCACTCTGGGAATGCTAGGCGTCGCCCGTGGCATCGCATTACTCATCACAGACACCCGCCCGGTAATCATCGCCAACCGGCCCTACTTCAGCATCTTCGGCGACAGCAGCATCCTCGGAGTTCCCATCGCCGTGGTCTGGACCATCGTGATTGTTGCGCTCGGCTTCCTGCTCCTGCACAAGAGCGTCTTCGGGCTTCGGGTCTTCGCCACAGGCGGCAATCCCCAGGCAGCACGCTTCACCGGCGTCAAAACCCACCGCACCGTAATTCTGTCATTCGTCATCACCGGCGCCCTTGTCGGTGTGGCCTCGCTCCTGTTCACAGGCATCGCCCACGCTGCCCGCCCCGACGTCGGCGTTGGCCTGGAGCTGGACGTGATCGCCGCGGTCATCCTCGGTGGAGTCAGCCTCTTCGGCGGCAGGGGAACCGTCATCGGGGCCCTTGCCGGATCCCTGATCATCGGCATGATGAACAATGGCCTGGTCCTCATGGGCGTCGATTCCTCAGTGCAGCAAATCATCAAGGGCGCAATCATCATCGCCGCAGTGTCCCTCAGCAAGAAATAGCAGAACTCGCAAAGGAGCGATTGACATGTCAACCACTGAAACACCGAACAATGGTTTCTTCCGGGTCTCCCGGAACAGCGACGGAGCGTGGAGCTTCGTCGACCCCGAGGGCAAACCCTTCATCTCCCTTGCCCTCAACCACATCGACGACACAGACCTGCGCTACCCGCACAACGTGGAAATCTTCGAGCGCAAGTATGGCTCCCGTCAGTCCTGGACGAAGGGCGTGGTCCGGGACCTCCAAGACCTCCACTTCAACACGATCGGCTGGACCTCCCAGTACATCAGCGGCGGCTGGGGCGAGGCACTGGACTGGTTCGGGGACCCCGTTGACCTCGGCCACTCCCTGCCCTGGCCCGATCAACACTTGCTGGACGCCGATATGCCCTACGTCGTGCAGATCCGCGTGCAGGAGATCGAGGACTGGAACGGCCACCCCGCCTTTCGGGACGTCTTTGGCGAGGACTTCCAGAAATACGCAGACTGGATCGCCCGGCGAATGGTCTCCGACCACAAGAACAGCCAAAACCTCATCGGCTACTTCCTCGTGGACATCCCCGCCTGGCTGCCCCACGCCGCGGGCAGGTTCTGGCCCGGATTCGACGGGCTGAGTCAAGAGGAACACGACAAGAAGCTATTCGACGTCGCAACCCAGTACTACAAGACCATCACCGAGGCCATCCGCCGGTATGACCCCAACCACCTGATCCTCGGCGACCGCTACAACGGCAACAAAGGCATCCCGGAAGCGGCCCTGCGCGCGATGGTCCCCTTCGTGGACGTCCTCTCCGTCCAGTACTTCACCGGCAAGACCGACGAAGAATACAAGACGATGATCGATGACCTTCGGCGCTGGCACGAGTTGACCGGCAAGCCCGTAGTCATCGCAGACATCGGCAACTGGGTACCCACAGACATGAACCCCCACCGGACCAGTGATATGAACACCCACGCCGAACGCGGCGGGGACTACGCCAACGGGCTAGCCAAAGTGATGGCCGAGCCATGGATCATCGGCTGGCACTGGTGCGGTTACATCGAAAACCTCGGCCGCGGCTGGGGCATCAAGGACCCGCAGGACGAGTTCTACACGGACATGACCGACCAGATCCGGGAAGCCAACGCCAAAGCACAGGCTGCCGCCGAACAACGCAAGTAACCGCCGCGCTGTCCTAGTCCGCCCCGGTGGGCCGAAAGCCTTCGGCCTGAGCTGTTCTTTCAGCAGGGGCGGTCATTCCCGCCCCTTGCCCCATAGTCAGCCGCCTGACGACAGGGCACGCCGCCCCGCCATCAGACCCTAAATTTCGTAAACGTTCACAGAAAAACGTTCCTCCCTCTGAAAGGCAGCACCATGAAACTCGGATACTGCACCATCACCTGGGGCGGCGTCGTCGGCCACCCGGCCGGCGTAACCAGCGTCAAGGACCTCTTCTACCTGACTCACGGGTCGATGGACGGCGCTGTCAAAGACATCGCCGCCGCCGGCTACCAAGGCGTGGAAATGTTCGACGGCAACCTCGCCGAATATAGAGACAAACCGGAACAGCTCCACAGCATCATGGCGGAATCCGGCGTCTCACTTGTCAGCGTCTACACCGGCGCCAACTTCATTTACGCAGACATCCTCCCGGACGAGTTGCACCGCATCCAACAGGCCGCCGAGCTCGCCGCGTCATTCGGAGCCGAGCGCCTCATTGTCGGAGGAGGCGCCCGCCGTGCCGCCGGCACCACAGACCAGGACTACCATCGGCTCGGCGAGGCTCTGGACACGGTCATCGACATCGCCGAGGCTGCAGGGCTGGCCGCCAGCTATCACCCGCACTTGGGAACCATTGTGGAGAGCCCTGCCGAGCTGGACCGCCTCATGCCCCTCACCAGGATCGGCTTTTGCCCGGACACCGCCCACCTTGCCGCAGGCGGGGCCGACCCAGCAGCCACGATCCGCAAATACCGGGACCGGATCCACCACGTCCACCTCAAAGACCTGCACAAGGAAACCTTGTCCTTCCTGCCCTTAGGACAGGGCGAGCTGGACTTCCCTGAAATCGTCCAGGCCATCAAGGAAAGCGGCTACGACAGCTGGCTCATGGTCGAGCTCGATGAGTACGGCGGAGACCCCAGGGCCGCAGCCGAAATCAGCCGCAAGTACCTCGAAGAACTCCTCTAATCCCTCTATTCCGAAAAGGAACACGATCATGAAGAATCTCAACGTCGGCCTCATCGGAGGCGGCTTCATGGGCAAGGCCCACTCGCTGGCATACTCCGCCATGCCCATGTTTTTCTGGCCCGCCCCGGCCCTCCCCGTGCGCCACACTATCGCCGAAGCCAACGACGAACTCGCCGCCGAGGCCGCCCGCCGCTTCGGCTTCGAAAACTCCACTTCCGACTGGCGCTCGATTATCGACGACCCTGCGATCGACGTCGTAGACATCGCCACACCAAACCACCTGCACGCCGAGATCGCCATCGCCGCGGCACAGGCTGGCAAGCACATCATCTGCGAAAAGCCCCTTGCCCGCACGGTGGAGGAATCCAAGGCCATGTACGACGCGGTTAAGGACGCCAACATCGTGCACATGGTCGCCTTCAACTACCGCCGCACACCCGCCGTCGCCTTGGCCAAGAAATACATTGAGGAAGGTGCGATCGGTCGGGTCCTTAACTTCCGCGGCACCTACCTGCAGGACTGGTCCGCCGACCCCAACTCCCCCCTGTCCTGGCGCTTCCAAAAAAACATCGCAGGCTCCGGCGCCCTCGGCGACATTGCCACCCACGTCGTGGACATGGCCCGCTACCTAGTGGGCGAATTCTCCTCCGTGAACTCGATCCTCTCAACCTGGATCCCGGAACGTCCGCTGCAGACCGGGGGTGCTGACGCCCTCGGCAACGTCCGCGGCGGCGAAGGGCCCCGCGGGGAGGTCGACGTCGACGACGAAGTGATGACCATGGTCCGTTTCGCCAACGGCGCGGTCGGCTCCATCGAGGCCACCCGCAACGCCTACGGCCGCAACAACTTCATCACCTTCGAAATCCACGGCACTCAAGGCAGCATCGTCTTCAACTACGAACGGCGCGACGAACTCCAGGTCTGCTTCGCCTCTGACCAAAACGACCGGCGAGGATTCCGAACCGTCTACACCGGCCCGGCTCACCCCTACGGTGAAGCGCTCTGGCCGATCCCCGCCCTGGGAATCGGCTACGGCGAAACGAAGATTATCGAGGCACACGACTTCTTCAAAGCCATCACCGAAGGCGGCACCGTGAACCCGAACTTCGCGGACGGCTATCAAACAGCGCTTATCGACGAGGCCATCGTCACGTCCGCGGACAAGGGCGCCTGGGTGGACGTGCAGGCAGTGACCGATCTCACCACAACCCCGTAGTACCAGGACCGCAGAAGAGGGCACGGCACACGGTGTGCCCTCTTCGAGACCCTACAGACAGAGACCCTCCGACCATCCTGCAGCGCCATCGATAATTGTCCAGACACCATCTGGACAATTAAGGTTTCCTTGCTGTGCTCCTCGGGCGGTCACAGTAGGGCGCCCACTAGCGGCCTGACATTGAGCAACAGTTTTTGAGCATTTGTCCACAGACGGTCTAGACGGTTGGTCCCGCTGCCCACAGCCGGGGACAATCCTGATGGGTTATCCACCGCAACTGCTGGGAAGGGAGCTTCCCCAATGGCTCCCCATCCTGCCGTGGATAACCCGGATTGACCCCAACCGTGGACTGCTCACTCCGCGTGGTGAGCCATTACGGCAGGTGTCTCCCTTTTCTTATTCTTTACTGCGTTTGCGATCTAAAGCGTCCGTCTGATGATGCTTCAAACGGTCCTGCCGCTCTCCGATGTTTAGCGCATCTTCTTGTTCAATAGGCTGTTAGCCTTAATTCATGGCTAAAAAGACAGTTGTGCTGCTGGAAGATGATATTGATGGCTCGGAAGCTAAGGAAACGATATCTTTCGGCCTAGACGGGAGTGAATACGAGATTGACCTCAATGAGGGTCATGCCAACGAACTGCGTGAAGCACTAGCCCGTTTTACCAACGCTGGCCGCAAGACAGGCGGCGGCCGTGGCCGTCCGGCAGCGCGTACGAAGTCCTCCTCGCACGGTGGCCCGGACGCTAAGGCGGTTCGGTTGTGGGCGGCGGAGAATGGCATTCAGGTGAATACTCGCGGTCGTATCCAGGCGGACGTAGTAGAGAAGTACG
>NZ_JARHXQ010000198.1:0-333 GCF_029222765.1 Arthrobacter sp. Cr_A7
GATCCCGTCCAGACCTGCGCCCTCGAACTGGCTGAACCACTGGCCTGCCGTGTCCTTGTCCGTGGTGGCTGCCGTGAGGTGGACCGGGGCCTTGCTGCCCGCGAGCGCCTTCTCCAGCGCCGCCCGCCGTTCAGCGAAAGGCCTGCCCGTGTAGTCATCGTCCCCCAGCGCCAGGAGGTCGAACGCCACGAAGGAGGCCGGTGTCTGCCCGGCCAGGAGCTTGACCCGGCTGGCCGCGGGATGGATGCGCTGCTGCAGGGCGTCGAAATCCAGCCGGTCGCCGGTCGCGCCCACCAGCACGATCTCGCCGTCCACCACGCACCGTGCCGGAAG
>NZ_JARHXQ010000199.1:0-14092 GCF_029222765.1 Arthrobacter sp. Cr_A7
GATGTCCGTGTTACAGGGTGGCGGTGTCGATCACGAAGCGGTACCGGACGTCCGAGGCCAGGACGCGCTCGTAGGCGTCGTTGATCTTGTCCGCGGGGATCACCTCGACCTCCGCACCGATGCCGTGGGCGGCGCAGAAGTCCAGCATTTCCTGGGTCTCACGGATGCCGCCGATCATGGAGCCGGCGAAGGAGCGGCGACCCGTGATCAGGGCGAAGGCGTTGACCGGCAGCGGCTCGGCGGGGGCGCCGACGTTCACCAGGGCGCCGTCGAGGGTCAGCAGCTGGAGGTAGGAGCTGATGTCGATCGAGGCGCTGACCGTGTTGATGATCAGGTCGAACGAGCCGGCGAGCTGCTCGAAGGTGGAGGGGTCGCTGGTGGCGTAGTAGCTGGTGGCACCCAGGCGCAGCCCGTCCTCCTGCTTCTTCAGCGACTGGGACAGGACGGTGACGTCGGCGCCCATCGCGGACGCGAGCTTGACGGCCATGTGCCCGAGTCCGCCGAGGCCCACGACGGCAACCTTCTTGCCCGGGCCGGCGCCCCAGCGGTGCAGCGGAGAGAATGTGGTGATGCCGGCGCAGAGCAGCGGCGCGGCGACGTCGAGCTCGATGCCTTCGGGGATGCGCACCACGAAGTCTTCGGTGACCACCACGTGGGTGGAGTAGCCGCCCTGGGTGATGGTCCCGTCGCGGTCAACGGCGCCGTAGGTGCCCACCATGCCGTTGAGGCAGTACTGCTCCTCGCCCTTGACGCAGTTGGCGCACTCGCGGCAGGAGTTGACCATGCAGCCAACGCCCACGCGGTCGCCCACGGCGTGCTTGGTGACGGCGGAACCCACCTCGGTGACGACGCCGGCGATTTCGTGCCCGGGAACCAGCGGGTACTGCTGCGGGCCCCAGTCGCCGCGGACGGTGTGGATGTCCGAGTGGCAGATGCCGGCGAACTTGATCTCGATCAGGACGTCGTGGGGGCCGACGGCGCGGCGCTCGATGGTGGTTGAAACGAGGTCCTCTGTGGCGGACGGGGATGCATAGGCCTTGACGGTGGTCATGGTTCTCCTGTGGTTCTTTGGGGGATAACGAAATGCTACAGGGGTTCATTAACATCCAACCCGCAGTTGGGGTGCCCGGCGAGGGCCCTGCTGTAACGGGTTATGGCAGAACCCCTTTAGCGGGTCGGGCCAGGACGAGGAGGCCGAACAGGGACAGCAGTGCCCCGCCGATCATGAGCAGCGCCATGGGGACGGCCGTCCCGGAGCCGCCCAGCCCGGCAATCGGCGCGACGACGCCTGCGGTGGTCCACTGGACAAGTCCGAGTACCGCCGAGCTGGTGCCGGGGTGTTCGGGCACCTCCGCCGAGGCGAGGGCGCCGCCGTTGGTGTTGATCAGGCCCTGCGCCACCATGAGGGCGAAGAAGCTGCCCATCGCCACCAGCAGCGGCGTGGCCCACCACAGGGCTCCGGCCAGCATGGCCACCCCGGCGGCGAGGGCGATGACCTGGCCTGTGAGGATGACGCGGCGGGTCGGCACGCGCCCGGCCAGGCGCGCCGAGACCAGCGCGGCGATGGTCATGCCGCCCGCATTCGCCGCGAAGACGATCGAGTACGCCACGGGCGAGAGCCCGTTCATGTTCTGCAGGATGAACGCTGACGTGGCCACGTAGGCGAACAGGGCAATGAAGGCCGACGACGCCACCACGACGTAGCCGACAAAGCGGCGGTTTGAGAGGACGGCCTTCGCCGCGCGGCCGAATTCCCGCAGCCCGCCTGCGTGCCGCTTTTCCGGCGGCAGCGTCTCCGGAACGATGAACAGCGCGCAGAGGGTCATCAGGATGCCGAGGGCGGCAAGCGACCAGAACGTCATCCGCCACCCTGTCAGCTGGAGGATGACCGCGCCGAGGAGGGGGCTGATGATGGGTGCCACGCCGCCTATTCCCATCACCAGGTTGAGGACGCGGACCAGCTGCGGTCCATGGGCCAGGTCCACGATGACGGCCCGGCCGATGACCATGGCCCAGCCGCCGCCGAAGCCCTGCAGGAACCGGGCCAGCATCAGGATCCCGACGTCCGGTGCGGTGGCACAGGCAATGGACGCCGCTGTCACCAGGACAGTGCCCGTCACCAGCGGCAGCCGCCGGCCGCGCTGGTCGCTGATAGGGCCGCCCACCAGCTGCCCAAGCCCCATGCCGGCGAAGAAGGTGGTCAGCGTCAACTGAACAGCGGATGCGGTGGAGCCGAACTCCTCCGACACCTGCGGGAAGGCCGGGACGTACATGTCGGTGGCCAGCGGCGCCACGGCTGTCAGGAAGATGACCGTGGCAACCAGGGTGGCAGGCACGGCACTGGGCGCCGGCCGGAGGCCGTCCCGGGAGTGCGTGACGCTTGCGCGCATGCGGTGGTGCTCCATCCGGTAGTGGCAAAGGGGACTGTTCCATCCAAGGGGCTGCCGGGAAACGTAGCGAGGGTCCTGCCGTAACTGGTTCTGGCAGACCCTCCTTACGGCTTTCGGTTTCGTCGTAACGTGTCCCTATGGATAACCGAGCCGAGGTACGACAGTTCCTTTCGACCCGCCGTGGACGCATCACACCCGAGCAGGCGGGGCTGGAACCGTACGGCGGGCGGCGGCGGGTGCCGGGACTGCGGCGTGAGGAAGTGGCGCGGCTGGCCGGGGTCAGCGTGGACTACTACACGAGGCTGGAACGCGGAAACCTCACGGGGGTTTCCGATAGTGTGCTGGACGCCATCGCGGGGGCACTTGAGCTGGACCGCGCGGAACATGACCACCTCTACGACCTCGCCCGGGCGGCCAACACATCGGGACGCAAACGGGCTGCGAGCGCCGGCGGCTCTGCCCCGTCAGGTGTGCGGCCGGAGCTGCAGTATCTCCTGGACACCATTACGGGGGCGCCGGCCTTTATCGGGAACAACCGGTTGGACATCGTGGCGGCCAACACCCTGGGCTATGCGTTGTACTCGGACATGTACCGCGGCACGGCACGGCCGGCGAACCATTCCCGGTTCATCTTCCTGGACCCCCGGGCACACGATTTCTACACCGACTGGGACCGGGCGGCCAACGTGAACGTGGCCATCCTGCGCCGGGAAGCGGGCCGCAGCCCGCACGACAAGGGCATCGCCGAGCTGGTGGGCGAGCTTTCCATGCGCAGTGACGAGTTCCGGACCCGCTGGGCAGCCCACAATGTCCGGCGGCACTACGCCGGAACAAAGATCTTCAAGCACCCGGTGGTGGGCCTGCTCGAACTGAACTACCAGGTCCTGGGCCTGGAGGAGGACCCGGGCCATACCCTCACGGTCTACCCCGCCACGCCGGGCAGCCCCTCGGACGAGGCCCTGAAACTCCTGGCGTCCTGGGCTGCCACGGAGAACATTGTCGAGGCAGCCCTGGCCCACGCCCGGAGCTAGCCGGAAGGTTACTCCGGCAGACCGATACCGGTGTACTGTTCCAGCCGGTCCAGCAGTTCGGACCTGAACGCTCCGCTGCCCACCGCCGGGTGCGGTTTCCGCCGCTGCTGGTGGAACCAGTACCCGCCTGAACCTGCAGCGTTGTCCGCGTCCAGCGCGAGCCATACCTGGGTGGCATGACCCAGTTCCAGGTCATCCGGTGCGCCCGGGCCGCCCATCCGCGTCGGGACCCAGCCGGGATCCACCGCGTTGCCGGCGACGTCCGGCCAGCGCACCGCCACCGCCGCCGCGAGCGCGGTGACGTACAGCTTGCTGTCCGAGTAGGCGCCCGGCCGGCCGGTTGCACCCGCCCAGTCCACCGTGGCGAGGTCCGTGGAGCCGGAGCGGTGCATGCCGCTGCTGAGATAAACGATCCGGCGCGGCCTGCCCATGACGGCGGTCATGACATACGGCGCAACCGTGTTCACGCTGAAGATGTGCGGGCCACGGTAGACGCCGGCGTTGTGGATGACCGCGTCGAAGGGGCCGAAGGACTCGGCCTCCTCCGCAACCCTTATGGCCTCTGCGGGGTCGGCGAGGTCGCCGGACACCGCGCCGCGGGCCTGGTCCCGCAGCCCGGACACATCGTCCAGCCGTGATTCGCTCCTGGCGTGCAGCACCACCTCGTGGCCCAGCCGGATCAGTTCCTTCGCGGCATTCAACCCAAGCCCGCCGGCGGAACCGGTAATCAGTACCCTGGCCATGCCACTACTCAACCAGAGGCACTGCGAGGATCCGGTCATCCCCGGGCTCCGGGTCACCCCGGCCGTCGGTGTTGTTGGTCAGGAACCACAGGTGGCCGTCCGGAGCCAGCGCGACATCACGGATCCGGCCGTACTCACGGCTGTAGTGCTCGGTGGACGTGGTGGGGTCGGAGACGGGGACCGACCGAAGGACCTGTCCCCGAAGGTTGGCGATGAACAGGGTTCCGCCGGCATGCGCCATCCCGCTGGGACTGGCGGCACTGGTTTGCCATTGCTGCACGGGATCCACAAAGCCCTCCCTGCCGGCGATCCCCTCGACGGTGGGCCAGCCATAGTTGGCGCCGGCGGTGATGATGTTCAGCTCGTCCCAGGTGTTCTGCCCGAATTCGGTGGCGAACATGGTTCCGTCGTCCGCCCACGCTAATCCCTGCGGGTTCCGGTGCCCGTAACTGTAGGTCAGGGAGCCCGGGAACGGGTTGTCGGCCGGAACATCGCCCTCGGGGGTCATCCGCAGGATCTTGCCGGCCAGTGAGTCCCGGTCCTGGGCGCTGTCGCGCTGTTGCGCGTCCCCGGCCGTCACGTACAGCATGCCGTCGGGACCAAAGGCGATGCGGCCGCCGTCGTGGGTACTCGCGGCTGGAATCCCGTCAAGGATTGTCTCTGGCTGTTCCAGGGCCAGCGACCCTGCCTCACCGCTGATGGGGAAGCGCTGGACCCGGTTGCCGTCCTCCGCCGTCGAATACACGAACAGATCTCCCCCGCTGCCCACGGCAAGACCGAGCAGGCCGGCCTCGCCCCGGTCCGCCACGCCGTCGACCGTCCCGATGGACCGCGAGGAACCATCCGCGGCGAGTTCGAGGATGCGTCCGCTGTTCCGCTCGCTGACCAGCGGCGTGCCGTCGCGGAACACCACGGACCACGGGGTCTGGAGGTCCGTTGCCACCGGCCTGGGTTCGCCGCCGATGGTGCCGGCCGCCGTCCTGGTGGGTTCGCTGGACTGTGCGGATGTGGGTGGTGGAGATGCAGGTGGCCCGGACGGAACCGGGGCGGATGACGCCGGGGCAGGGGACGTGCTGGACGGCGGCGCGGGCGGCGGTGCCGTGCAGCCTGCCAGCAGGATGCCTGTCCCGAGGGCAGCTGCCGTAAGGGCCCAATGGCGCATGTACTTCTCCTAACGAGTCGTTCCAGTCACATTAACCCCCGTTGCGCATCGTGGCGCCAGGTTGCCCGGTTTGTCCCCCGGATGGCGCCATAAGTAGCGCCGTTTCCTTCCGTTTCGCTTCCGTTGCGGGGTGCTGGCCATTGCCCTGCAGCCCGTGCTTAGGTGTTTCCACGGCACACGCCAGGCCAAGCGCCACACCCACTGACAGTGAACAGGAGGACCGATGCCGCATCCATCCAACCGCCCGCAAGGCACCCGCACTTTCGGTCCGTGTTGCCTCCGCCGAATGTGCACCTCATCCCTGGTTTCGACAAGCTCAACCGCCAGCCGCTGACGCAGCACCGCAACATCACAGCACCACCGCCACAGCGTCCGACGGCGGCCCGCACCTCCTTCCCTTTTCCCGGCTGTCCGGGTCCCCGAGCGCTTCGTCGCGCCCTGATGCCCACATACCGTCCCTTCGAAAGGCACAGCATGTCCCCCGCTGCATCCTCCCCGCCCCAACAGTCCTCCAACCGTGCTTTCAGCCGGCGGCGCGCCCTGGGCGCACTCCTGGCGATTCCCGCCGTCGGGCTCCTGACGGCCTGCGGCGGAACCGCCACCGCCGGCAACCCCACCAGCCCGACGTCCTTCGCCCCGCTCGCCACGTCCGTTCCCGCCGGCACCACCATCACCGTGGGTGATCCCAGCATCCGGGTTGCCCTGGAACTGTCCGGCCTGATCAAGGACCTGGACGGCATCAACGTGGAGTTCGCCAATATCTCCGGCGGCCCCCAGACCACCGAAGCCTTCCGGGCCAACGCCCTGGACGTCGGCTCAGTGGCGGACATCCCGCCCATCCACGCCACCTGGACAGGGCTGGACGTCCGGATCATCGCCAGCGCCTACCGGCAGGACGCCGTGAACCACCCGCTGTACGAACTCGGCGTCGCCCCCGGCTCCGGGATCACCAAACTGGAGGACCTGCGCGGCAAGAAGGTGGCCTACAGCCCGGGCCAGGCCCAGGGCGCCCTGGTGCTGCGGGTACTTGAAAAGGCCGGGCTCGCCCAGGACGACGTGAAGCTCATCGAACTGCCCAGCACCGGCGACGCCTACTCCTCGGCGCTTTCCAGCAAGCAGGTTGATGCGGCGCCGCTGGGCGGCGTCCAGATCAAGCGGTACCTCGCCAAGTACAAGGCCGACGGCGCCACCACCCTCCGCCACGGCCTCCGCGACGACCCCGGGCACCTGTACTCCCCCGCCAAGGTACTCGCAGATCCCGCCAAGGCCGCCGCGCTGGCCAAGTACGCCGAAGCCTGGGGCAAGGCCCAGCGCTGGATCGAGGACCACCCCAAGGAGTGGCTCGAAGGCTACTACATCAAGGACCAGGGGCTCTCCGCCGAGGATGGCCAGTACCTGATCGACGCCGCCGGCAAACGGGACGTCCCCACCACCTGGACCGAAGCCATCGAACGGCATCAGCAGACCATCGACCTGCTCGCCAGGGAGCAGAAGAAGCCGCAACTGAAGGCGGCGGATCTCTACGACACCCGCTTCGAGGCCATCGCCGGCACCGCCTTCGCCGCGGCCGGCAAGGGTGGTGCAGCGTGAGCGCCGCCCCGGTCCTGGAACGTCCCGCCGTCGAGCCCCACCTGGACCCGGCCCTCGCGGCACGCGAGGACGTGCGGCCCACCGGCAGGAGGTTGGGCCCCGGACGACGGCGGCGCCTGGCCTGGCTGCTGGGCCCCGCCGCCCTGCTGGCGCTGTGGACAGTAGCCTCGGCAACAGGGCTGCTGGACCCGCGCATCCTCTCCGAACCCTGGACCGTGGTGGCCACCGCCGGTGAACTCCTGGCGGACGGCAGGCTGCAGGAAAACCTCGCCATCTCCGCCCAGCGGGCCGGTTTGGGGTTGTTCTTCGGCATCGTGGTGGGCGCCCTGCTGGCCCTCGTCTCCGGGCTGAGCCGCGTAGGTGAGGCACTGATCGACGGGCCGGTGCAGATCAAGCGCGCCATCCCCGGCCTCGCCCTGATTCCGCTCCTTATCCTGTGGTTCGGCATCGACGAGACCATGAAGGTCCTCACCATCACCCTGGGCGTCTTCGTCCCCATCTACCTGCAAACCCACGCCGGCCTGCGCGGCATCGACCTGCGCTACGTCGAGCTCGCCCAGACCGTGGGGCTCAGCCGCGCCGCCTTCATCCGCAAGGTGGTTCTTCCCGGCGCGCTCCCCGGATTCTTCCTGGGCCTGCGCTTCGCCGTCACCGGAGCCTGGGTATCCCTGGTGGTGGTTGAACAGATCAACGCCACCAGCGGCATCGGCTACATGATGGAGCTCGCCCGCACCTATGGCCAAACCAACATCATCGTCCTCGGACTGGCCGTCTACGGCATCCTCGGCCTGCTGTCCGACGGCGCCGTCCGCTTCCTCGAACGAAAGGCCCTCTCATGGCAGCGCACCCTGGCGGGCTGACCGCCGTCGCAACCAACGCAGTCTCGGTCCGGAACCTGATCCGCGGCTTTGGCCCGAAAGGCGTCCTGAACGGCGTGGACCTGGACATCGCCCCCGGCGAGTTCGTGGCCCTCCTCGGGCCCAGCGGCTGCGGCAAAAGCACCCTGCTCCGGGCCCTCGCCGGGCTGGACCACGACGTGAAAGGCAGCGGCGTCATCACCGTCCCGGACCGCGTGTCCGTGGTCTTCCAGGATTCGCGGCTGCTGCCCTGGGACAGCGTGCTGGGCAACGTCACCCTGGGCCTTCGGGAGCACGACGCCGAGTCCCGGGCACGCAAGGCCCTCGCCGAAGTGGGGCTCGCCGGCCGGGAAAAATCCTGGCCCCACGAGCTTTCCGGCGGCGAGCAGCAGCGCGTGGCGCTGGCCCGGTCGCTGGTCCGCGAGCCGCAGCTGCTGCTGGCCGACGAGCCCTTCGGCGCGCTCGACGCCCTTACCCGCATCAAGATGCACGGGCTGCTCCAGGACCTGGTGGCCGCACACCGCCCGGCCGTCCTGCTGGTGACCCACGACGTGGACGAAGCCATTGCCCTCGCGGACCGGATCGTGGTGCTGGACCATGGCCGCGTTGCCACCATCCGCACCGTAACGCCGGACGTCAGCACCGCGGTGGATGCCGCCGGCCACGAAGCCCTGCGCCGCGACCTCCTTGCCGACCTTGGCGTCGTCGGCACCAGCCACTGACCCTCCCGACCCGAAGGACCATCCCATGACTTCCGAAAACCCCTCCCGGAACCGCCCGCTCCACCTGAACGCCTTCCTCATGAGCACCGGACACCACGAGGCGTCCTGGCGGCTGCCGGAGAGCGATCCGCACTCCAGCACAAACGTGGAGCACTACAAAAAGCTCGCCCGGACCGCCGAGCGCGGCAAGCTGGACTCGATTTTCTTCGCCGACTCCCCCGTGCTCTTCGGCGAGGTGGGCCGGCGCCCCTCGGGCAAGCTTGAGCCCACCGTGCTCCTCACCGCCATCGCCGGCGCCACGGAACACATCGGCCTGATCGCCACCGCCTCCACCACCTACAACGAACCCTTCAACCTGGCCCGCCGGTTCGCATCCGTGGACTGGGCCAGCGGCGGGCGCGCGGGGTGGAACGTGGTCACCACAGCAGGCCCGGACGCCGCACGCAACTTCGGTGTGGACGACCAGCCCGCCCACGCCGACCGGTACGAACGTGCCGCCGAATTCATCGAGGTGGCGCAGAAGCTGTGGGACAGCTGGCAGGATGACGCAGTGCTCGCGGACAAGGCCGAGGGCGTGTGGGGCGATGCCGACAAGATCCGCGTGATCGACCACGAAGGCAAGCATTTCAAGGTCCGGGGACCGCTCAACGTGCCCCGCTCGCCGCAGGGCCACCCGCTGATCGTCCAGGCCGGCTCCTCGGAGGACGGCAAGGACCTCGCCGCACGCTACGCGGACGCCGTCTTCACCGCCCACCAGACGCTCGCTGATGCACAGGCGTTCTACCGGGACCTCAAAAAGCGCACCGCCGCCGTCGGACGCGATCCCGAAAGCATCAAGATCCTGCCGGGCATCGTGCCGGTCATTGGTGCAACGGAAGCGGAAGCCCTGGAGCTGGAGCGGGAACTGGACCGGCTGATCAAACCGGAATACGCCCGGATCCAGCTGGCCAAGACCCTGCGTGTCTCCCCGGAGGACCTGCCCCTGGACCGCCAGCTTCCGGACCATTTGCCCAGCGAGGACGAGATCGAGGGCGCGAAGAGCCGTTACACACTGATCGTCCAGCTGGCCCGCCGCGAAAAGCTCACAGTGCGCCAGCTGATCGGACGCCTGGGCGGCGGCCGCGGACACCGCACCTTCACCGGCACCCCGGTCCAGGTTGCGGACGCCATCCAGGAATGGTTCGACGGCGGCGCGGCGGACGGCTTCAACATCATGCCGCCGGTGCTGCCCTCGGGGCTGGAGACGTTCGTGGACCAGGTGGTGCCCATCCTCCAGGAACGCGGCCTGTTCCGCACCGAATACACCGGTAGGACGCTGCGGGAACACTACGGGCTGGAGCGCCCGGCCAACCGTTACGCCGGCGCGGGTGCCGGGGAACTGGCATCCATCGGATCGGCGTTCTGATGGGCCGGCAGCTGAAACTCAATTTGTTCATCTACCCCGGAGGCCACCACGAGGCCGCCTGGCGGCACCCGAGGTCCCGGACCGACCGGGTCCTGGACATCCGGTTCTACCAGGAGCTGGCGCAGCGTGCGGAGGCCGCCAAGCTGGATGCCGTGTTCTTTGCGGACGGTCCGGCGCTGGAGAGCAACGTGCAGTATGCCACCCGGTTCCGGCTGGAGCCGTTTACATGGCTGTCCGCGATTGCAGTGGCCACGGAGCGGATCGGCCTGATCGGCACGGCCAGCACCACGTACCTTGAGCCGTACAACGCGGCGCGCCTGTTCGCGTCCCTGGACCACCTGAGCGGCGGCCGCGCGGGCTGGAACATCGTCACCACCGGCGCGGAGCGGGCGGCTCGGAACTTCGGGCTGGACGAGCATCCGCCGCACGCCGAGCGCTACTCCCGGGCGGATGAGTTCGTCCGCGTGGCGGGCAAGCTCTGGGACAGCTGGGAGGACGGGGCGGTGGTGTCCGACGCCGGCACGGGGGTTTTCGCCGACACCTCGCGGATCCACGCGATTGGGCACGAGGGCGAACATTTCCGGGTGGAGGGTCCGCTGAACACCCCGCGGTCCCCGCAGGGCCGGCCGGTGTTCGTGCAGGCAGGGTCCTCCGCCGACGGCAAGGCCTTCGCCGCGCAGCATGCGGAAGCGGTGTTCACCGCGCACCAGACCATCCAAAGCGCGCAGGGGTTCTATGCGGACATCAAGGCCCAGGCCGCGGCGAACGGCCGGGACCCGGGGCAGCTCCTGGTGCTGCCGGGCATCAGCCCCTACCTGGGCTCCACGGAGGCGGAGGCACGGGCGCTCAAGCAGGAGTTCGACGAGCTGACCCAGCCGGAGTACGGGCTGGGCATCCTGCGGAAACTGCTGGGCGTTGACCTCGACGGCGTGGCCCTGGATAAGCCCTTCCCGCCGGACCTGCTGGCGGCAGCGGGGCGCGCGGGCAGCCGCAGCCAGCTGCTCCTGGACGTCATCCGGCGGGAAGGCCTCACTGTCCGGCAGGTGTTGCACCGCTTCGCCGGGGCCCGCGGCCACTACGTGTTCGCCGGAACCCCGGTGCAGGTGGCGGACGAGATCCAGCGCTGGTTCCAGGACGGCGCCGCGGACGGCTTCAACATCATGCCGCCGTGGCTGCCGGGCGGCTTCGAGGCCTTCGCCGACGAGGTGGTCCCCATCCTGCAGTCGCGCGGCCTCTTCCGCACCGAGTACACCGGCCGGACCCTCCGCGACCATTTCGGCCTCGACCGACCGGAAAGCCAGTACCGCGCCGCGAGCACATACAGCACCGCAAGCCAGCAGCACCAACAACTATTAGGAGCATCCGCATGACCGAATACCGCAGCCTGGGGTCCACCGGCCTCAAGGTCAGTCCTCTGACGCTGGGCACCATGATGTTCGGGGCCATCGGCAACCCGGACCACGAGGATTCGATCCGGATCATCCACCGGGCCCTGGATTCCGGCATCAACCTGGTGGACACAGCCGACGTCTACTCCAGGGGCGAATCCGAGGTCATCGTGGGCAAGGCCCTCAAGGGCCGCCGGGACGACGTAGTGCTGGCCACCAAGGTCCATGGCCGCCTCGGCGAGGACGTGAACCAGGCGGGCAACTCCCGCCGCTGGATCATCCGCGAGGTGGAGGACAGCCTGCGCCGGTTGCAGACCGACTGGATCGACCTCTACCAGGTGCACCGGCCCGAGCCGGACACGGACATCGATGAAACGCTGGGGGCGCTCAGCGACCTGGTGCGGCAGGGCAAGATCCGCTACATCGGCACCTCCACCTTCGACCCGGGCCAGATCGTGGAGGCCCAGTACGTGGCCCGCGAGCGCCACCGTGAGCGGCCTGTGACGGAGCAGCCGCCGTACTCCATCCTGGCGCGCGGGGTGGAACGCGAAGTGCTGCCGCTTGCCCAGCGCCACCGGCTCGGCGTTCTGCCGTGGAGCCCGCTGGCCGGCGGCTGGCTGAGCGGCCGGATAAAGGCCGACGGCGCGCACAGCACCTCCAGCAGGGCCGCCCGGCAGCCGGAACGGCACGACCCGTCGTCGGCCGAAAATGCCCGCAAAACGCAGGCCGTGCTGGAGCTGACCGAACTGGCGGACCAGGCCGGGCTGTCGCTGATCCACCTGGCCCTCGGCTTCGTGCTGGAGCACCCGGCCGTCACGTCCGCGATCATCGGGCCGCGGACGCTGGGGCACCTGGAGGGGGCGCTCGGCGCGGACAAGGTCAGCCTGTCCAAGGACGTGCTGGACCGGATTGACGAGATCGTCCCGCCCGGCACAACGCTGAACCAGGCCGACGCCGGCTACCGGCCGCCGTCGTTGACGGATCCGTTGCTGCGCCGCCGCAGCCGCTAGGCCTGAGCTGAACGTTTGGCGGAGGACGAATCTGCGGAGGAAGGTTCGACGACGGCAGATTCGACGACGGCAGACGGGCGGGTGCCGTCGTCGACGTCGTCTCCTTCCGCGGCTTCCGGCGGCTGGGGCTTGTAGACCCACGCCACCAGCACCACCGAGATGATCATCAGCAGGAACCAGGCCACCAGCTTCTCCATGCCCACGGGGTGCCAGCCGTCCATTTGGCTTGGGTACAGCCAGGCGCCGGACCAGGTGGCGATGTTCTCGGCGATCCAGATGAACAGCGCCACCAGCAGGAACGCGATGGCCAGCGGCATGCGGAACTGCTTCCGGAACACGCGGAAGTGCATCACGCACCGGCCGTAGATGACCACGACGGCGGCAAGCAGCACCCAGCGCAGGTCCCAGATGTAGTGGTGGGTGAAGAAGTTGGCGTAAATGGCCGCGCCCAGGATCGCCGTGATCCAGCGCCGTGGATAGCTGGCAAACCGCAGGTCGAACAGCCGGTACACGCGGACCATGTAGGAGCCCACCGCGGCGTACATAAAGCCGCTGAAGAGCGGCACCGCCCCGAGCCGCAGGAAGCCTTCGGCCTCGTAGGACCAGGAACCGACGTCGGTCTTGAACAGCTCCATCACCGTGCCCACCAGGTGGAACAGGATGATCACCCGCAGTTCACGGAGGGTCTCGAGCTTGAAAGCGACCATCAGGACCTGGATGGTGACGGCGGCAAGCGTCAGGAAATCGTTGCGGGCCAGCGCCGCCGTGTCCGGGTACCAGAGGCGGGCCGCCATGAGGACCGCGAGGAGGGCGGCACCGAAGATGCAGGCCCAGCCCTGTTTGAGGCCGAAGACGATGAACTCAGTGAACTTTGCTGTAAGACCGCCGGCCGGGGCCTTGGCCAGGAAGCGGCGGGCCTGTTCGTCGATCCGCTGCTCTACCTGGGTGGAACTACGCACGTACTCCCTGACGCTGGGCGGACTGTCGGTTCTTGCGGAGGTCTTTATCCAGCTCGCCCAGGCAGTAGTCCTTGAACCAGTGCCTGATCCGCCGCGGAAGTTTGGGGTAGGTGAGGGCGAGGACGCGCATGGTGCGGTCGAAGCGGCGCTCGTGGCGGCCGCTCCACGGCAGGCCGAAGTCCTGCCGGACGTGCGGCGGCAGGAACCCGGCGGTGAGGAACCTGGCGGGCGGAATGATGGCGCGGTACCAGAGCGCCGTGTGCTTCGGGAACAGCAGGCCGCGGCCCACGCGCACCCCGCCGGCCTCGGCACGGAGGGTGGAGATGCGCTGGTCCCAGTAGCGGCGGAAAGCCGCCCGGTCCTCCGGCCACATGTCCGGCGGAAGCTGCAGGGCTGTGCCGATCCTCGCATAGTCGCGGTACATCGCATCGGCTGACTCGTCGTCGAGCGGGCCGTAGATCTTTTCGATGATGGTGATCGCCGTGTCGTACAGCGTGGCCACCACCCAGAGCTGGAGTTGGGGGTCGAAGGCGTTGTACCCGGCAGATTCTTCGTTATCGGCCCGGCGGACCGGAACATGCGCCCGGTTCACACGGCGGCGGACCTCGTTCACCTGCTCGTCTGTGCCGTACACGATGGCGTAGACGTACGTCAGCGTTCCCTTGAGCCGGTTGACCGGACGCCCCACGAACGTGCTGTGCTCATCAACGCCGCGGCCAACGGCCGGGTCGGCAAGCTGCAGAAGGAGGGCCCGTCCCGCACCGGCGAGCAGGATGCCTTCTCCGCCGTAGTCGGCCATTCCTCGCACCATCTCAACAGGGTACCGGAGGAGCCA
>NZ_JARHXQ010000019.1:0-7531 GCF_029222765.1 Arthrobacter sp. Cr_A7
AATCAGCGCTTCCCGTTTGGCGCGGCTCCAACCCTGGACCTGTTTCTCCCTGGCGAACGCTTGGTCGATACGGCTAAATTCTTCGAACCATATGAGTTCGACAGGGCGTCGACGCCGGGTATAAACGGCTCCTGCACCTGTCTGGTGTTGTGCGAGGCGAACTTCGATGTTTGTTGTGCTGCCTACGTAATAGGACCCGTCAGAGCATCGGAGCATGTAGGTGAATGGCATGGGCCGATTCTCCTGCGCCTGGACTGTCTAGAGGAGGGACAGAGGCGGCTATGTGGAAAGGCACTTGGGTTTCGACAGGCTCAACCACCGAACGGCATGCAAAAGGCCGCCCCGAGGGGCGACCTTCTTGCGGTGCTTAGCGGGAGCGCTGGCGGAGGCGCTGCATGTCCAGGATGACTACGGCGCGGGCCTCCAGGCGGAGCCAGCCGCGCTGGACGAACTCGGCGAGGGCCTTGTTCACGGTTTCGCGGGAGGCGCCCACCAGCTGCGCCAGCTCTTCCTGCGTAAGCTCGTGGGCCACCAGGACACCGTCGGTGGCGGGGCGGCCAAAGCGGTCGGCCAGGTCCAGCAGTGCTTTGGCGACGCGGCCGGGAACGTCGGAGAACACCAGGTCCGAGAGGGAGTCGTTGGTGCGGCGCAGACGGCGGGCCAAAGCCTGCAGGAGCTGGGCCGAAACCTCGGGGCGCGTGCGGAGCAGGTTGTTCAGGCTCTCGTTCTTCAATCCGGCCAGCCGGGTCTCGGAGACTGCGGTTGCCGTGGCGGTGCGGGGGCTGGGATCGAACAGCGCCATTTCGCCGAACAGTTCACCCGGGCCGAGGATGGCCAGGAGTGATTCGCGGCCGTCCGGGGAGGTGCGTCCCAGCTTCACCTTGCCGGAAACGATGAAGTAAAGCTGGTCACCCTGGTCGCCCTCGCGGAAAACAGATGCGCCGCGGGAAAGGTCCACCTCGGTGAGCTCGTCCGTCAGCAGACGGAATGCGTCGTCGTCGAGCGTGGCGAAAAGGGGTGCTCGGCGCAGTACCTCGATGTCCATAAAATCTCCTGAGTAAAAGTATCGGCTGTGGCGCTTGTGCCATTGTTTCAGAATTTTCAAGGTTCTGTGACGAACTTGGCAGCCGAAACGCCCCTATGACGGGCCCAAACGGTGCGATCGGACGCATTTCACCGGCCCGTTACGGCCCGTCCGTGAGCGCCCGGCGGGTGCCCGGCAGCAGAAGCAAACCCACAGATGATTGTCAGCCACCGCCATTAGAATGAGGTTTCAACTGTTTATAAGGAGCCTTCGTGGTCGGCTTGACTGTCCTGGACCTGATCTTGATCCTGGCCCTGCTGTCCTACCTGGTCTACGGCCTCCGCAACGGCTTCCTCGTGACGGCGGGCGGCATCGCCGGTTTTGCTGCCGGCGCCGTGGCGGCCTTTTTCGCTGTTCCCCTGGTCAGCGGCTTCGTTGAGGACTCCGGATGGAGGCTGACCGCCATCGTGGCGGCCGCCGTCGTCCTGGTGGTCCTGGGGCATGGCCTGGGCACCATGGTGGGCCGGCAAATACGCGGCGCTATGCGGATCCGGCCCCTGCGGGCAGCGGACCGGCTGGTGGGCGGCGCCGCCAATGTTGTGGTTTCCGCGCTGGTCATGTCCATGCTCGCGTTCAGCATCAGTTCACTGGGTGTGCCGCTCGTTTCCCAGCAGCTGGCGGAATCCAAGGTCATCCGGTTCATCGACGGACTGACCCCCACCCCGGTCAAGGCCACCATGGCGCAGCTGCGCTCGGCAGTTATTGGCAACGGAATTCCCACCCTCATTGAGGGGCTGGAACAGGGCCCTGTAGTTCCCGTGCCCAATGCCAGCACTGACACCCCTGCCTTGAACAGGGCGGCCGAGTCCGTCCTGAGAATTGCGGGCACGGCCTACGAATGCGGCCAAAACCAGACCGGCACCGGCTTTGTGGTTTCCGAGGATCGCGTGGTGACGAACGCGCACGTTGTGGCGGGCGTGTCGCAGCCGGTGGTGGAATTGCCCGACGGCGGCGCGATGCCGGGCCGGGTGGTCTACTTCGACACCAAGCATGACCTCGCGGTACTGGCCGTGGAGGACCTGCCGTCGCAGCCGCTGCGCCTGAGCACAGACCTGCCGGGCGGCAGCCCGGCGGCTTTCGCCGGCTACCCGCACGGCGGTCCCTTCCAATCGAAGCCGGCCACCGTGCAGGACATCACCACGGTGCTGGTCCCGGACATTTACGGCAGCAACCCGACACCGGAGGAGATCTACCGGCTGGCCGGCGACGTGCAGCCGGGTAATTCCGGCGGGCCGCTGCTCACAACGGACGGCCAGGTGGCGGGCGTCATCTTCGCCAAGGCCACCTCGGACACGGACATGGGCTTCGCCATCACCATGGATGACCTGAATCCGGTCGCCGCGCAAGCCCCGGGGCTGACGTCGCCTGTTTCCTCCGGGCAGTGCATCCAGAAGTAGCCAGCCCGCGCAGGTGTCGCGGGTCAGCCTGGCAGGTTTGCTGACGCCTGCCGCAAGGCTTCGGCGGCGCCATCAGCGACCGTGATAATGCCAAGGCCGCTGTCCCTGACGGCTTTCATGTCGGCATCGAGTACGGCGGTGTCCGTGGTGTAGACGCCGCCGCCGATGTTCTCGCCCACTTCGTGGTAGCCCAGGATCAGCCAGGCGTTGTAGAACTTGGCGGAGTCGATCCACCCCTGCACGGTTGCCGTGGTGGTGGTGGCGTCAACGAACTTCACCCTCAAGTTATAGGCGTCGTAGTTGAGGCGGGTGTTGAAGCCGGAGTCGTCCGTCCCGTCGTCGTCATAGGCCCGCTGGTTGGAGTAGACCTGCCTGATGGCCGCCAAGGTCGCCTCGTTGTATTCGGCATAGGGCGAGGCGAAACTGGTGGCCGCCGCCGGTCCGAACAACTGCCGCAGCGTAGCCTGGCTTTCCCTCAGCTCCGCATCGAGCTGGCTGGCCGGGACCTCGCGAAGGTGCGCGTGCGTCACCGAGTGGGACGCGATCTCATGGCCCCGGTCCGCAAAGTCCTGGATCTGCTCCTGGGTCATGTACGTGGGCTGTTCGTCAATCGCTCCGGAGTGGATGTACATGGTGGCCGGAATTCCATACTTGTCCAAAATGGGTAGCGCATTCCGGTGCTGGCTGGCCCAGCCGTCGTCGAACGTGACGCTGACCATGCCGCGGCTGAAGCCGGCATCCCCGGTGAAGCCGCCGAGGGTCAGCACCAAAAACACGGACGTCAGCAGAACAAAAAGTTTTCGCATTGGGCACCCCGAAGGCCTGACATGTGCACCGGCGGATCGGTCGTGGATCCGCTTATTTTATGTATCGGGACGAGGTCCCTTACTGCAGCCGTAACAGCCGCATTGTCCGCCCTGGCCGGGCTCCCCGGCGTAAACGAATAGTATTCTGCGCGTGCTTTTGGGGTCGAGGGCCTGCGCTACCCAATCCCAAAGAAGGGGGTTCCCGCGGGCCTGCCCCACATCCGGCCCGGGATGCAGGTATGGCAAGGGAAAACTTCGAGTACTTCCTACAGATGCCCGCGTCCGCTGGTGCTTCTACTGTTGTGCGGAAGCAAGGCGGCAACCCGGGAGGAAGGAAGCCATGTCAACTGGTATCCAGGCACCCGGGCGGGACCGGTACCTGGATACCCTGCGTGCGGTGGCACTGGCCCGGGTGGTTGCCTTCCACAGCTTCTCGGGTGCCGTCTGGATGAGCCTCGTGTTTCCCTCAATGGGCGTGATGTTCGCCCTGGCAGGGGCCCTGATGGCCCGTTCGCTGGACCGGCCCGCTGCGGGGGTCCTGAAAAGCCGGGCCCGGCGGCTGCTGCTTCCGCTCTGGCTCTACGCCGTCACCGTGCTGGGCCTGCTGTTCCTCACGGGCTGGAGGCCATGGCAGGAGGAGGAAGGCTACTGGCTGGACCTTGCTTTGTGGTTCGTCCCGGTGGGCACCCCGCCGTTCCCGCAAAGCGCGGGAACAAATGGCGTCCTGACCGACTCCTCATGGGGTTTCCAGGCCGAGGAGATCCTGTGGTACATCCGGGCCTACTTCTGGTTCATGCTGCTCTCGCCGCTGCTGCTCAAGGCGTTCCGCCGGTTTCCCTGGGTTACCTTGCTGGCCCCGCTTGGACTTCTGGCTGTCCTGACCCTTGAAAACGCGGCATTGCCGGAATGGGCGAACAATCCCGTCACGGACTTCATCACCTTCGGTTCGTGCTGGATCCTCGGCTTCGCCCACCACGATGGCCTGCTGCGCAAACTGCGGTTCCCTGTCGTGGTGGTCCTTGCCCTGGCCCTCATGGTGCTCGGACTCGCCTGGGCGGCCACCCACCCTAGCGAGGAAGGCTGGAACCTGAACGAGATCCCGCTCGCCCAGGCCCTGTGGTCCTTGGGGTACTGCGCGGTGCTTTTGCGGCTTTCCCCGGTCTGGCCGGCGTTGCCCGGGCGGATGAAGATCCTCGACGGCGTTGTAACGCTCGTCAACAACCGGGCCATCACCATCTACCTGTGGCATAACCTGCTGCTCGTCGCCGCGGTCCCGCTCATTGACCTCGGCTGGGAAAACCCGGTCCTCAGCGAGGCCTTTCCCTGGCTGCTGGAAAGCGACTGGCTGCTGTTCCTCATGGTCTGGCCGCTCCTGGGAGCCGCCATCCTGTGCGTGGGCTGGGTGGAAGACCTGGCCGCCGGCAGGACGCCACGGCTCTGGCCCGCACGGACCGCAACACGCAGCTAGAGGACTTCGCCCAGGTAGTCGATGGCCAGCCGGTACCCGGTGACGCCTGCCCCCACGATGACCGCCGCGCACACGGGCGAGAGGTACGAATGGTGCCGGAATTCCTCGCGCTGGTGCACGTTGGTGATGTGCACCTCGACGGCGGGAAGCTGCACGGCGGCGAGGGCGTCACGGAGTGCCACGGACGTGTGGGTAAAAGCGCCGGCGTTGATCACGATACCCGAGGCCGTGCCCCGGGCCGCGTGGATGACATCCAGCAGAACGCCCTCATGGTTGGACTGGACACATTCCACGTCGAAGCCATGGGCCTTCGCTGCGGCGGCGGCCAGCTGCTCCACATCGGCGAGGGTTGAGGTGCCGTACTTTTCCGGCTCGCGGGTGCCCAGGAGGTTCAGGTTGGGGCCATTGATCACAAGGATGGTGCCGCGGCCGGCGTCGACGGCGGAGGAGGCTTCAGTCATGCAGGCAAATCTATCGTCGGAGCTACAGCCAAAAGAAACGCGGGGTCACTTGGTGCCCGTTTCGACGTTCGGAATGGGCGATAAATGACCCCGCGTTGCTTGGAAACGCCGGGGCAGAGCACTCGCCTGCTAGAGGGCGGTGACCTTCAACAGCAGCGCGTGCTCAGGGTTGAGGATGGGCATGGGAAGCCCCACCTCGGCAAGGAACCTGCCGCTTGCCGCCGCGCCGTCGGACAGCCACGCCGGCGGCTGGACCTGGGTGAAGGTGTGGACGTAGTCGGCGTCGCTTGGCGCGGGGAAGATTGCCTCCACCCGGTAGCTGCGTTCCGCATCCAGGCCGGGGAGTCCAATCCGCCCGGGTTCCTCGGCCGCGGAGGTGCCGGTGCTGACCAAAGCGAACAGGGCCGCCGTCGTGCCTTCTGCAACTGGCGTGCCGGCAGCAGCAACGCCGTGCAGCAGGAGCGCGTCGGAAGCGACGTCGGCGTGGACCCGGCGGCCGCTGTGGATCAGGTCCCGGTGCTCCTTGTACAGGCCCACCAGGCGCCGCAGTTCCTCACGCTCCTCGCCCTGCACGCCGCGGACGTCCCACTCCATGCCGAAGTGCCCGAACAGGGCGGTGATGGCGCGGAAGGACAAATCGTGCGTCCGGGCCGTGGTGTGGGACGTGGTGGGACCGATGTGGCTGCCCACCAGCTCCGGCGGGACCACGGCGCCGGTCCAGCGCTGGATGGTCTGCCGCTCCAGCGCATCGTTGCAGTCCGACCCCCAGATCCGGTCGGTCCGTTCCAGGATGCCCAGGTCCACCCGGGCGCCGCCGGAGGAGCAGCTTTCAATCTCGACGCCGGGGTGCGCCTTGCGGAGCTCGTCGAACAGGCGGTACGCGGCGAGGGTCTGTTCGTGGACCGAGGAGCGGCCGGCGTGGCCGTGCTCCAGCAGGTCCCTGTTCTGGTCCCATTTGAGGTAGCTGATGTAGTTGCCGGCCAGGAGCGCGTCGATGCGGTCGTAGATGTACTGCCACGCCTCCGGGTTCACCAGGTCGATGATGTGCTGGTTGCGCCATTCCAGGGGCAGCCGGCCGCCGTCCTTGTGCTGGATGGCCGAGGGGCCCACGATCCAGTCCGGGTGCGCCCGGGCGACGTCCGAGTCCAGGTTGACCATTTCCGGTTCCACCCACAGCCCGAACTCCATCCCGCGCGAGGTGACCGCGTCGATCAGCGGCGTCAGGCCGTTGGGCCACAGGGTCTCATCGACGTACCAGTCGCCGAGGCCCGCCTGGTCGTCGCGGCGGCCCCGGAACCAGCCGTCGTCGAGCACGAAGCGCTCCACGCCAAGGTCGGCCGCAGACTCAGCGAGTTCGATCAGCGTGTCCAGGTTGTGGTCGAAGTACACGGCCTCCCAGGTGTTCAGGACCACCGGGCGGGGCTTGCCGGCGGGCAGGCCGGTGGACGCGGCGGGGAGCACGTGGTGCGGGCGGGACCGGAACCAGCTGTAGAAGGCGTCGGTGATCCCGTCCAGCCCTGATTCCGAGTAGGCGGCGAACAGTGCCGGGGTGGTGTAGCTGCCGCCCGGTGCAAGGACCACCTCGGCGGGGCCCAGGAGCTCCGAGCCGCCGATCATGGTCCGGCCGTCGCCGATGGTATCCGCGAACTGCTCGTGGTTGCCGCTCCAGGCCAGGTGGGTGGCCCAGACCTTGCCGTGGCGGTTGCCGAAACCCGGGGTGCCGGCGGCGAACAGCAGGGAGGAGTCGTGTCCGGTGCGGCCGTGCCGGCCGGTGCGGACCCAGGTGCCCTGCTGGATGGCCCGCCGCTGCGGGTGGCGTTCGCGGCACCAGCGGCCGGTCAGGTCAAGGAGTTCGACGGCGTCCGGCGCCACCGGGAGGACGGTGGCCAGTTCGTCCACCTGGAAGGGGGTGGTGCCCTCGTTGGTGACGGTGTGGCGCAGTTCCAGCAGGCCGCCGTCGTGCAGCGTCAGGTTGGACGAGACGCTGATGCCGGTATCGGCGTCGGCCTGGACTATGTGTGCGCTGGTGCCCTCTGCGGTGACCGCGGTGGTGCGGAGGCGGGAGGAGAAGTCGACGCCGGCGCCGCCGTCGGTGATCCGGGAGCCGCGCAGGGCGGGACGGCCGCGCCAGGAGGAGGAAGCCTGGGGGAGCAGGCCGGCGGGGACGCGGGCGTCGATGGCGGAGTGGGGAACGGGGCTGGTGAGGATGGCCAGGTCCGGCAGGGTGGCACCGAGGTCGGCGCCCCAATGGATGACCTCGGCCTCCCCGCTGTCGAAGCTGATCACCAGGCTGGTGCCGGCGGAACGGAGGTGCA
>NZ_JARHXQ010000001.1:0-4641 GCF_029222765.1 Arthrobacter sp. Cr_A7
AAACCTCAGTCACGGCTCGCTCCGGAGCAACTTTCCAAACTTACCCGATCCCCGGAAGCTTTGCAAATCAGCGTTTCCGCGATTCCCAGCTCCCACAAACCAGCCCCACCCAAAACCGGCACGCTCAAAAGCGAACCATTTTCAGGCCGTTCATCAAGGGGGGTTGGCCGCTATCTTTCCGCATCAGCGGCGGCGACTCAGAAAACAATACACGCCCCACAACCCCACCGCAAATCGCCGCTCGATGGGGTCGAGCGCCGCCAAAACCCCCGAAGACACGGGGATTTTGGCAGCGCTAGCCCAGTCCCGCCGGCCCTAACCGCCAGGAACCGGTTCTATGGAGTGGCTCACATCGTCGGAGCTCCGCTCTTCGCACCAAACACCAGGGTGAAATCAGCTTCACGGGGCGTCAGCCGGTAGGGCTCGAGAACGCCGGGACCACAGGCAGCAGTTCCAACCCCGCGCATGACGTGGTCCAGGTACACGTAACTGCGCCCATCCGGCCTGAGTTCCGGCCGATGCGTGGCGGCGTCGAGGACTCCCAGGCTGTACGGCCGCACCGTGAGGGCAAACGGTTCACCCGATACCTCCAGCATGTTCCCCCCAACTACGAGGGAGGCAGACCGCACCCCGGCGCGGGCGCCGGCTTCCTGGGGCCGGACGTAGTCAACGTCCATGTCCGGGAGCGGAAGCGAGAACCATCCGGTGCGGGCACCCTGTCCGGTGTCCGGGTAGCTCTGGTGCGGCCCCTGCCCGAACCAACTCACCGTTGTGGTCTCGGCCGCAAGCACCACCTCCAACCCGATCCGCGCCCATTCCACGTCGAACCCGGCGTTCACCCATGCCCCCTGTGGCCGGACCTTTGTCCGGAGAGCAAGGGCGTCGCCGTCGCTGGTCCAGGTATAGTCCACAAGCACCCCGAACTGCTTGTCGGCAGCACTCATGCGCGTCCGGACGATCAGCTGCTCACCGCCGTCGGCAGCAGCTTCAGCACTAATGCCAAGCAGGCGCGTGTGGAGCCGGTCAAGTCCTGCATCCTTCCACTGCCGTGCAAGCGGGCGCTCGTCGCTGCCTCCCCACTCCCGCCCAAAGTCGTTGTCCGTCGGTGCCCACCATAACGCCAGCCCCATCTGCTCCACGGGAATGCCTCCGATGGAGGTGGGCATACCGGTGAAGCGGCTGAAAACGGCTGGACCAAGCCGCAGTTCCTCCTCGAGGACATCGATGCGCTCGCTTGGGCCTGGGATAACGACGGCGGAAGGCTCCCGCACTGCCTGGCCCCAGGCGATTTCGTGGCATGCGGCGGCCCAGGCAGAATCAGCGGCGAGGACAGCGCTCACGGTGAGCACCGCGGGGCCGCCGCCGGGGAGCACCGCTGCAGCGGTGCCGGCAACTGCGGCCGGCAGGGACACAACCATCTCGGACTGAGGTGCCAACGGCGCAACGTCCACTGTTCCGCCGTCGAGCGTGGCGCCGTCGTACTCCACCGAATAACGGAAGCTATACGCGGACGTGTCCGCAAAGTCGTGGCCGTTGCGGAGCCTGAAGCCCGACCAGTCCGCTGCGACCTCTATGCGCAGCGGCTCAATAACCTTCTTGAAGTCCAGCAGGCCGGGCCGGGGGTTACGGTTGGCGTCCACCAGGCCATCTGTGACGAAGTTGCCGTCGTGCACTTCCTCACCAAAGTCGCCGCCGTAGGCAAAATGCTCACCGCCACCCGGAGACGGCACGGTAATTCCATGTTCCAGCCATTCCCAGACAAACCCGCCCATCAGGCGCGGATACCGGTCAAAGAGCTCCTGGTACTCACTCATGCCGCCGGGCCCGTTGCCCATCGCATGCACGTATTCGCACAGCACAAAGGGCATGGCGCGGCGGCGCGCGTCCAGTGCGGGGTCCTCCAGCGGCGGCTCGGTCCCCTGCCCGATGAGCGCGGTTTCGGCCTGGCTTGCGTACATGCGCGAGTAGACGTCGACGTACGGTGAGGACCAGTCCCCCTCGTAGTGGATGGGGCGGGAGGGATCCCGGTCCTTGGTCCAATGGGACATCGCTGCGAGATTCCTGCCGGTGCCTGCTTCGTTGCCGAGCGACCACATGACCACGCACGGATGGTTCTTGTCCCGCTCAACAGTCCGGCGCATCCGGTCCAGCAGCGCGGCTTCCCACTGCGGGTCATCGGAGGGATTCTGCGCCCATCCGGCGCTTTCAAAGCCATGGGTCTCCAGATCGCATTCGAGCACCACATAAAAGCCCAGCTGGTCAGCAAGCGCGAGGAATTCCGGGTGCGGCGGGTAGTGCGACGTGCGGACGGCGTTGATGTTGTGCTGCTTCATCAGCCTCAGCTCCGCCTCCACGACGTCGCGGGGCACCACTCGGCCCAGGCGGGGGTGGTGCTCGTGGCGGTTCACGCCGCGCAGCAGGATGCGACGCCCGTTGACCTTGAACTGGGCGTCTTCGATGGTGATGCTGCGGAAGCCCAGCTGCAGGCTGACAGTCTCGCCGGTCGCGGTGATTGTTGCATGGTAGAGCCGCGGGACCTCGGCGGACCACGGTTCCACTCCAGGAACGCGCAGCTCCGTCCCGGCCGGCAGTTCCAGGTCCAGTTCAGGAACGCGTACGACGGCGTCAATCGCCTGGCCGCCCCGGCTCACCTCAACGCGCAGCACGCCTTCGCCGCTGAGATGGTCGTAGCCGGCGTGGACGAAGACGTCGTCGATCCCATCTGCGGGCCGGGCCTGCAGTGTAACGTCCCGGAAGATGCCCGGGAGCCACCACATGTCCTGGTCCTCCACGTAGCTCGCGGCCGAGAACTGGGCCACCCGCACAGCCACCGTGTTGGTTCCTTCAACCAGGATTCCAGAGACGTCGAACTCGTGAGCCAGGCGGCTGCCCCGGGTGGTCCCCAGTTCCACTCCATTCAGCCACACAGTTCCGGCGGACTCGATGCCGTCAAACCGCAGCAGGGCGTCCGGCAGGAACTCTGGGCCGGCCTCGAAGGTGAGCACGTGATCACCGATCGGGTTCACTTCCGGAACGTGGGGCGGTTCGACGGCAAAGGGGAACTGGACGTTGGTGTAGGCGGGGGATCCGTTGCCGTGCATGGACCAGCTCGACGGAACGGGCAGGCTGGAGAACCCTTCCAGTGCTTCCCCTTCCTGCCATCCGTCGGCAGGCGCCCTGCGGATGCCCGGACTGAGCCGGAACTGCCATTCACCATTGAGGGAGAGCTTGGGGGCGTTGCTCGAGAGGTACGCCCGCGCCGGGAGGGTGCCGCGGCCGGGCGCCAGGGATGAGAGCTCGCGCACGCCCTCCGCGCCGATTTCGAGGCTGCCGGAGGCCCGTGTGCTGATTGCGGCGGCGGCAACATGGGGCACTGCTGAGGGGGTCTGAACTGACATGGATGTTCCTTGCTGACGAGCCTTTTAGACGACGTGAACGTTCACGGCCAACGTTCAGCCTAGCTGCTGTGAGCATCTTTGAGTAGGGGTTCAGGCCGAACGTCGGACAATCAGCTCGTGCCGGAGAGTCAGGGACGCCGCAGGACTTCGAGCTTCGACCGAGCCCGACAGCAGGCCATCGAGGAGGTCGACGGCGGTGCGGCCAACAGTGCGCAGGTCCAGAGAAAGCGTGGTCAGTTCCGGGGTGGTCAGCTCGCCCAGGGGTATTCCGTCCATTCCGATGACAGCACAATCACCGGGCACCGACTTTCCGCCGTCCTGCAGGGCTTTCAGGGCACCTGCCGCCATGAGGTCATTGAACGCCAGAATCGCGTCTATCCGGACCCCGCTGCGCAGCAGGGCATCCACGGCCTCCCGGGCCGCCTTTGCGGACGGAGCAGCATGGCAGCGCGTCACCGCGATGCCGGCTTCAGCCGCCACCGCAGCGGTTGCCGAGCCACGGCTGGCAGCAGGGCCGCCCTGGTCCGAGTCAAGATAGGCAATGTCACTCCGCCCATCCGACACCAGGTGGTCCATTGCAAGCCGGGCCGCATAGGGGTAGTCGAACGAGATGTTCCCGGCAGCCCCGCCATCCGGGTGATCCAGGGCAACCACCGGACGCCGGCCCATCATGGCCTGCGCTTCGTCCGAGTGTTCGCCGAGGTACCCGATCAGGGCGTCCACTTGCGGCGCCAAGCGGGCCACCGCGTCGAGGCCGCTGGCGGTTCCATGGCCGTAATCATCCACCACAACATTCCAGCGCCGCTGCGTGGCGGCTTCCACCACGCTCGAGGCAAACGCAGGGAAGTAGGGGTTTGTCAGGTCAGGGATAGCCAGGCCTACAGAGATGCGGGCACCCTGGACCAGCCCTTTCGCGAAGCGGCTTGGGGTGTATCCGAGTTCAGTGGCGAGCCTTTGGACCCGCTCCCGGGTCACCTCGCTGATACCGGTCATGCCGTTCATGGCCCGGGTGACAGTTTGCCGGGAGACGCCCGCAGCCGCCGCGACGTCCATGATGGTGGCGCGCCGGCCGACGGGGTCTGGGGAACGGGTGCTCATAGCTCGTAAGTCTAGGGCTGCCCGGCGGTTCCTCTATCGGTTGTGGTTGTTCTCCGAGGTGTTTGGCCCCGTTATCTGATAGAGCATCTGGGGTTTGGGTGCGGGAGGTGATGGCGCGTCCCTCATTTGGGTGGGGGCGGGAGGT
>NZ_JARHXQ010000200.1:0-4359 GCF_029222765.1 Arthrobacter sp. Cr_A7
GATGTCGCCGGTCTCGTAGCCCTTGTAGAACCACCGCTGGCGCTGCTCGCTGGAACCGTGGGTCCACGCCTCGGGAGTGACGCGCCCGGTGGCTGCCTCCTGGATGCGGTCATCGCCCACCGCTGAAGCGGCGGACAGTGCGTCGTTCAGGTCCTGCTGCGTGAGGGCCTCCAGGAACGGCTGGCCATCAGGACCCGGCTGGGTTGACGCGTGCTTAGCCCAGAGACCCGCATAGCAGTCTGCCTGCAGTTCCACGCGCACGGCGCCCGACTCAGGGCCTTGCGGATCCTGCTGGGCGCGGTCCAGGTATCCCAGGACGTTCTGGATGTGGTGGCCGAACTCATGGGCCACTACATACTCCTGGGCCAGCGGGCCGCCGGAAGAACCGAAGCGGTTGACAAGTTCCGTGAAGAACCCGGGATCGAAGTAGGCGGTGGTGTCCGTGGGGCAGTAGAAGGGGCCCACAGCGCTGGATGCCGTGCCGCACCCCGTGCTCACGGCCTCCTCAAAGATCACCGTCTCCGGCCGCGGGTACTGGACATTGTACTGCTCCAGGTAGGCAGGCCAGAAGGCGTTCAGGCTGTTAACGGTGCCGGTGATCCGGCAGTCCACGCGGGCATCGGCGTCGGCGCCGCTCTCACACGCAGGCGCGGTGCCCTGCGCCTGCGGAGCCGGGGCCGCACCGCCTGCCAGGCCCTCGAGGAGCTGCGGATTTACGCCGAAGAGCGCAGCGATCAGCAGCAGGAGTCCGCCACCGATGCCACCCCCCACCTTGGCGCCGCGGCCCATGCCGCGCCGGTCCTGGACCTGTGAAGGATCCAACTGCACATTGTCGTTGAAACTCATAAAGTCACATTACCCTCGGGCCCGGAACTCAATCCGTCCCGGCCGGTAAAGTTGATCCGATGCCTTTCCTCAACAGAATCCAGCGCTGGGCGGACGAACGGCCGCACCACACCGCCGTCGTGGTCGCTGGCCGCCGCCTTTCCTGGGCAGAGCTCCGCGATTCAGCTGCTGATCTGGTTGCGGACACGAAGTCGATAACGCCCCTCTGCGAGGCCAACTCCACGGAGTTCGCCGTAAAGCTCGCTGCCGCGGTTGCCGGAGGGCGCCAGTGCGCAGTCCTTGATCCGGCCTGGCCCAGCCAGCTGCGGGAAAACATCATCCGCCGCGTGGAAGGGTCGGCGCTTCCCGCCGCAGTGGCCCCGGATGACGCCCTTGCCGACGGGCCGCCGGAGAGCACGTTCCTCATCGGCCTGACCTCGGGCACCACGTCGGTGCCCAAGGCCTTCACCCGGTCCCGCCGTTCCTGGCAGCAGTCCTTCGAGGCGTCGATCGAATTCTTCGGCCTGCGCCAGGATGACGTCACCCTGGCCCCCGGCCCGCTGGCGGCCAGCCTGAACCTCTACGCGCTGGCCGAGTGCCTCTACGCCGGGTCTGAATTCCAGACCCTGCAAAGTTTCGACGTGGGAGACGTCCACGCCGCGATCACCCACGACCGCGTCACCCGGCTGGTGCTGGTCCCCACCATGTTGCGGATGCTCAGCGAGCGCGGCCTGACCGGCTGCGTTGACGCCTCCGGTGTGCGGACCATCATCAGCGCCGGCTCCAAACTGGATGCGCGGACCCTCGACGCTGCCCGCCGCTGGGCCCCCAACGCCACCATCTTCGAGTATTACGGCGCCTCGGAGCTGAGCTTCGTCTCCGGTGCCGGGCTGCCCGCGGGCCACGCACCGGCTGTGGGCGGGACCGGCATTGGCCGTCCCTTTCCCGGGGTTGACGTGCGGATCCTCGACGACGCCGGGACGCCCCTTCCGGACGGGGAATCGGGCAACATCTGCGTACGCAGCGCCCTGGTCAGCAACGGCTACCTGTGGGGCGACGACGGCCAGGCCCTGCGGTCCTTCAACGGCTGGTTCACCGTGGGGGACCAGGGTTACCTCGAGGCGGGGGAGCTGCATATCCTGGGGCGGCGCGCTGACATGATCCTCACCTCCGGCAAGAACGTCTATCCGCACGAGGTTGAACTTGCCCTCGCGGCGGTGCCCGGGGTGGCGGCGGCCGTCGCTGCGGGCATGCCGGACGACCTCCGCGGCCAGCGGGTGGTGGCCGGCGTTGTCCCTGCCCATGGGGGGATCACGGCAATGCAGCTGCGGGCGGGGCTTGAGGACATCCTGGCCCGGGACAAGCGCCCGCTGCAGTACTACGTCCTCTCCGAACTGCCCATCACGGACCGGGGCAAGGTCAGCCGGAACCTGCTGCTGGAATGGATTGATACCCGCGACCCCAGAGTCCGGAACCTTGGCGCCTGAGATCCTGCCCCCGGACCGGCAGCCCGTCATCATCGCGGCCCGGCGGACCCCCGTGTGCCGGATCAACGGCCCTCTGGGAACGCTGCGCGCCCACGAGCTTCTGGCTCCGGTGTTGCGGGAACTGGTGACTTCCTCCGGGGTTGAACCGGGCGCTGTCGCTGACGTGGTGATGGGGAACGCAGTGGGTGGCGGCGGCAACGTGGCCCGGCTGGCGCTGCTGGAGGCGGGCCTGCCGGTCAGCGTCCCCGGAATGACGGTGGACCGCCAGTGCGGTTCAGGCCTGGACGCGGTGGTCCTGGCAGCCCGGCTCGTGGCAGCCGGCGGGAATCCCCTGTACCTGGCCGGGGGCGTGGAGAGTACGAGTACCGCGCCGCTGCGCGCCCACCGGAACGGCGACGGCGGGCCGGAGTTCTACCGGCGCGCCCAGTTTGTGCCGGCCAGCTTCGGTGATCCGGACATGGGCGAGGCCGCGGAAACAGTCGCGCAGAAGTTTGGCGTGGGCCGGGAGCGCCAGGACGCCTTCGCGCTGGCGAGCCATCGAAGGGCACTTGCAGCGGCCCAGGCCGGGTATTTCGACGGCGAAATTGTGCCGCTGGGCACCGGTACCGGGACCGTTGCAGCGGACGACGGGCCCCGGCGCGGCCTGACCGCCGCCGTGATGGCGCGCTTCCCGCCCGTCTTCGTCGACGGGGGAACTGTCACCGCCGGAAACTCATGCTTCGACGCGGACGCCGCATCCGCCGTCGTTATTACGTCTGTCCAGCGTGCGCAGGAACTGGGGGCAGCCGCCGGGCTGCTGGTGCTGGGCACCGGGACGGCCGGCGTGCACCCGGAGGTCCTCGGGGTGGGTGCCGCCAGTGCGGCGCGCGACGTTCTTGACCGCGCAGTCGTGACGGCGGACCAGCTGGACCTGGTGGAGTTCAATGAGGCGTTCGCGTCCCAGACGCTTGCCTGCCTTGACGAGCTGGGCATCGACGGGGAACGGGCAAACCTCGACGGCGGGGCGCTGGCTCTGGGCCATGCCTACGGTGCTTCCGGCGCCGTCCTGGTCACCCGGCTGCTGGCCCAGGCGCGCCGTGCGGACGCTCCAGGCGCCCTGGCGCTGGCCATGATCAGCAGTGCCGGCGGGATGGGTACGGCGGCATTGTTCCGGTACCAGCACCTCAACAACGGCTGATTCCCTGCAGGCGGAGGTTCAGTCCTCCGCTTCGCCCAGGCCCCGGGCGGCAAGTGCCTCGCCGGTCTGGCGGGCAAAGGCCACCGAGGTGATAAACACCGGCAGGACCAGTGCACGCGGATTGCGTTCAAGGCCGCGGGCCCGGGCGGAATCCCGGACGTCCGCGAAGGTCCCGGCGATGTAAGGGATGCTGCGCAGCATGATCCCGATGGTCAACGCGAAGCGTTCCGGATCCGCGCCGAACCTCGTGAAAGGGCCTGCCGCCTTGACCACGCCGTCCAGGAGCTGCTGCACGGGGGTGGTCGCGGTGAGCAGGGACGCGGCAACGACGCAGACGAGGATGTTCAGGACGATCCGGGCCGCGGTGGGTGCACCCAGCTGCCACCACTGGAACAGCCCGATCACCAGCAGGACCGCGGCGAGCGGGCGGACGGCGCCCCACAGCCGTTTCAGGCCGGCCCCCGTCAGCAGGAACAGGCCGCAGAGGCCGGCGAGCACCAGCAGCGAAATGCGCCAGTCTACGATGGCGAAGGACGCAAGGCCGCAGGCGAAGACCAGCAGGAATTTCACTGCCAGCGGCGACCGGTGGACCAGGGAATCTCCCGGGACGTAGTTGGCCAGCAGGAAGCCGTGGCCCCTCATCGTTGTGGTCCCCGCGCTTGCAGGTTGTCCAGGCTTTCCGAGCAGAGCGCGCGGTAGGCGTTCACGGCATCTGCGGCGGCGCCGTCAAAGGCTACTTTCCCTTGTTCGATGACCAGCACGCGGTCCATTTCCAGGGCGAGTTCGAGGTCGTGTGTGGACATGATGATCTGCTGGCCAAGGCCGGCCAGGGTCTTGCGCAGGAGTTCGCGGTTGCGCAGGTCCAGCAGG
>NZ_JARHXQ010000201.1:0-20715 GCF_029222765.1 Arthrobacter sp. Cr_A7
GCAACCGCCCCGGGAGCGTCGAGGTCCGCGGCAAGCGCCGCCCGCATCTCTGCGATCAGCGGCCCGGCAGAACCTGCAGGGGTGTGGTCAAGTGCCCGCCGCCATGCCGCAAGGTCAGCCTTGGCGGCCGCGAAACCTTCATCCGTCCAGGACCAGTCGGAGCGGTAATGGTGGGTAAGGATGGCAAGCCGGATAGCGGCGGGATCCTCCCCTGCCGCCCGCAGCTTGGAGACGAGCACCAGGTTGCCCTTGGACTTGCTCATCTTTTCGCCGTCCAGCCCCACCATGCCCGCGTGGGCGTAGTGCCTGGCAAGCGGCACCCCGGCCAGTGAAAACGCGTGCCCGGCGCCCATCTCGTGGTGCGGGAAGATCAGGTCGGAGCCGCCGCCCTGGACGGTGAACGGCGAGGGCAGGTACTTCTGCGCGATGACGGTACATTCGATGTGCCAGCCGGGCCTGCCGGGCCCCAGGCTTCCGCCGGGCCAGCTGGGCTCGCCTTCGCGCTCCACCCGCCACAGCAGCGGGTCCAGCGCCTGGCGCTTTCCGGCCCGCCCGGGGTCGCCGCCGCGTTCTGCGAAAAGCTCCAGCATGTCACTTTCGCCCAGCCCGGAAATGCTGCCCAGGGTCCACGCTTCCGGAGAGACGGACTGCTTGCCTGCGGCCTCGACGTCGTAATAGACATCCCCGTCCGGATCACCGTTGCTGCCCTGCACCTTGTAAGCCAACCCGAGGCTGACCAGGCGTTCCACCTCGGGAACGATCAGCCCGATGGATTCAACGGCACCCACGTAACGGTCCGGGGAAAGGACATTCAGCGCCTCCATGTCCGTGTGGAAGAGCTCAATCTGGCTGGCGGCCAGGTCCTGCCAGTCGACGCCGGTGGCGGAAGCGCGTTCCAGGAGCGGGTCGTCCACGTCTGTCACATTTTGGACGTAGGAGACGTCCTGGCCGGCGTCCCGCCACGCCCTGTTCAGGAGGTCAAATGCCACATAGCTGGCCGCATGGCCCATGTGTGTTGCGTCGTACGGGGTGATCCCGCAGACGTACATGGAGGGCGCCGTTTCGGCCTCCAGCTCCACCACACGGCCTGCCGCGGTGTCGAACAACCGGATGGCAGGCATGTTTCCGGGCAGGGCAGGAACGGGGCGGGAAGTCCAGGATTTCACAGACCAAGCCTAGTGCTAGGCGCTGATGACACCGAAACCGAGAAGCAGGTACAGCGCGAGGCCCAGGAAGATCCGGTACCAGACGAACAACCGGTAGCTGCGGGTGGACACGAACTTCAGGAACCAGCCGATGATGACGTAGCCCACCACCAGCGCGATGGCGGTGGCCAATGCGGTTTCCGCCAGGCCGTACGGGCCCGTGATGCCGTCCTTGGACACCACCTTGTACAGCTGGAACAGCCCGCTGCCGAACACCGCCGGGATGGCGAGCAGGAAGGAGTAGCGTGCCGCAGCCTCGCGGGTGTAGCCCATGAGGAGGCCGGCTGTGATGGTGCCGCCGGAGCGGGAGACGCCGGGAATCAGGGCCATGGCCTGGGCGAAGCCGTACAGGATGCCGTGCTTGTACGTCAGCATGTTGAGGTCGCGTTTCTGCTTGCCGACGGCATCAGCGACGGCGAGGAACAGGCCGAAGACGATCAGCATGGTGGCCACGATCCACATGCTGCGGAGGACGGACTCGATCTGGTCCTGGAACAGCAGCCCCAGGACGATGATCGGCAGGCTTCCCATGATGACCAGCCAGCCCATCCGGGCGTCAGGATCCTGGCGCGGCACTTTTCCGCTGAGTGAACCGGCCCAGGCCTTGACGATCCGCACGATGTCCCGCCAGAAATAGATCAGCACGGCAGTCTCGGTGCCCAGTTGGGTGATGGCGGTAAAAGCGGCGCCCGGGTCGGCGGCGTTGGGCAGGAATTGCCCCACGATCCGCAGATGCGCACTTGATGAAATCGGAAGAAATTCGGTCAGTCCCTGCACTAGGCCCAGCAGGGCCGCCTCAAACCAGTTCACGCTAAGACCCTACGTCATGGGCAGCAGGGGTTCTGCCCGTAAGCTTGCTGCTATGCAGCAGCGTTACGTCGGCAACAGTGGATTGCGAGTTTCATCCCTCTCACTTGGGACCATGGACTGGGCCGGCGAAACCGATGAACAGGACGCATCGGAACTGTTGCGCACCTTCCTCACCGCGGGCGGCCGGCACGTGGACACCGCTGCCTCATATTCGGACGGGCGTGCCGAGGCGATGTTGGGTTCCCTGTTGGGAGACGTGGTGGCGCGGACAGAGGTGACCATCTCCACCAAGGCGGGAATGACGACGCCGGATGGCCGGCGCGCCGTCGACACCTCGCGTAACGCGATGCTCACCGGCCTGGATGCGAGCCTTGCCAGGCTCGGGACGGACTACGTGGACATCTGGTTCGCGCAGGCCTGGGACGGCAACGTTCCGCTGGAGGAAACTTTGTCCGCCCTGGAATTCGCCGTCCGGACGGGACGGGCCCGATATGCCGGCGTGTGCAACTTCAACGGCTGGCAAACGGCCAAGGCAGCGGCGATCGCCGGGTTCCCGCTGGTGGCGGCGCAGGCCGAATACTCATTTTTGCAGCGCAAGCCCGAAGCCGAGCTGATCCCGGCGGTGGAGGATGCCGGCCTGGGCCTGATGGCGTGGGGGCCGTTGGGCCGCGGGGTGCTCACCGGAAAGTACCGCGGCAGCATCCCGGCGGGGTCCCGTGGGGCATCCGCGTCCGGGTCAGCCTACGTGTCGCCCTACCTTGACGAGAAGCCTTCGCGGACGGTGGAAGCAGTCTGCATGGCAGCGAAAGGGCTCGGCCGGACCCCGCAGGACGTCTCGCTCAGCTGGCTGCTGTCCCAGCATGGGGTAGCCACCGTGATTGTGGGTCCGCGGACGCCGGTGCAGCTGAAGGAGATACTAGAAGCCCAGCTGACGCCGCTGCCGCCCGAGATTGCCCGGGCGCTGGAGGATGTGTCAGCACCGCAATAGATTCGCGGTCCTATTCCTGGACGATTTCCAGGTCCTCGTCGTCGTCCACGCCGCTTTCTTCGTCCTCTTCATCCTCGTCATCAAAGACCTGAAGCGGGGTCACCTCGTTGTAGGCCTCATAGAGCGCGTCCTCGTACACTTCAAACGCGTCTGCGACGGCAAAAAACGCTGCCTCCACGGAGGGGTCACCATCTCCGCGGCGGTTGGATGCTGCTATAAGGTGTTCTTCCAAAGCGGTGGTCAGGGACTGAAGCGCGACACGCGGATCGATGCTCATGACTTCACGTTAGCCGGAAAAGGACGAAAATGGAGAGCAATGAAGGAACAATTTCTCACCAGCTCGGTCCAGCGGGAACGGGATTATTTGAGGCAGTACGAGTACCTCGTACTGACGGTAAGCCCTGACGATTCACTGCACGAGGCGCGGCGCCGGCTGGTGGAACACTCCGAGTACGGCAAGTGGGAGCTGGAGCGCAGCAAGCTGTATGTGGGCGGCGGACGGCGTTTCTGGCTCCGCCGACGGGTGATGCAGGTCCAGCGGACCGTCTAGGGATTGGCGGTCCAGCGGACCGTCTAGGGATTGGCGGTCCAGCGGACCGTCTAGGGATTGGCGGTCCAGCGGAACGACTAAGGCTCGAGTGGACCCAGCCAGGCGTTCGCCACGGTGTTGTGGGCCGATTCGTCGTCGGACGGGTGGAACATCCCTGCGAGCACGTCCCGGTAGAGCCTTTCCAGTTCGGATCCCCGGAAGTAGCTTGATCCGCCGCTGACCCGGATGGCCAGGTCCACCACCCGCCGCGCCGTTTCGGTGGCGTTGACTTTCAGTCCTACGAGTTTGGGGAACCACTGCGGGCCGTGGTCGGCCAGTGCGTCGACGTCGGACGCTACGGTTTTGAGCTGTGGGTACAGGTTGTCCATGGCCATGGCAGCCTCGGCAACCTTCCAGCGGATGTCCGGGTCCTGGGCGTAGCTGCGTCCGCCGTTCTTGAATGAGGTGCGGCGCTTGACGGTTTCGACGCCTACGGCGAGGGCGCGCTCCCCCAGGCCGGTGTAGACGGCGGCGAGGAGTGTTTCGAAGCAGGCGAAGATGGCGAAAATCAGGGGGTCAGGGTTTGGTCCGACGGGGAGCTTGCGGAAGATCCGCCCCGCCGGGACCCGAACGCCTTCGAGGACCGTTGTGGAGGACTGGCTGGCGCGCATGCCCAGGGTGTCCCAGTCATCGAGGATGCGGTAGCCAGCCGTGTCCCGGGTGATGAACCCGTGAACCAGTTCCCCGTCACCGTCCCTGGCCTCGGAATCCTTCCCGAAGATCCCGAGACGGGTCCAGGCCGGAGACAGGCTTGTGAAGATTTTGGTGCCCGTGAAGGAGTACCCGCCGTCGGGTGAGGGCGCTGCGGTGGTGCGGGAGTCAAACAGGACGGAGTCGTTGCCCGCTTCGGAGTTGCCGAAGGCGAAGATCTCCCCGCTGGCCGCTTCCTCCAGGACGAAGTCCAGGGACTGGTCCCCGCGGGCGCCGAGAACCTGCGCGACGCCGGTCCACACCAGGTGCATGTTGACGGCGAGGGCGGTGGCAGGGGCAGCCGTTGCCAGCCTCCGCTGGCACTGCGCCGCCGCTTCGAGCCCAAAGCCCATGCCGCCGTCGGACGTGGAAACAAATAACTTCAGGTAGCCGGCGGCAGCCAACTCCCGGAGATCCTCGTGGAAGAAGGTGTTGTCCCTGTCGTAGCCGGCAGCTCGGCCGCGGATCCGCTCCAGGAGGGAATCCGGGAGCAGCTCTTCGGGGGTCATGCCCGCCCCTGTCAGTAGTTGGTAAGCAGGGTGTTCAGCACCCTGGCGCCGAATTTGAGCGAGTCGGCAGGGACGCGCTCATCGACGCCGTGGAACATTCCGGTGAAGTCCAGTTCGTCCGGCAGCATCAGCGGCGCGAATCCGTAGCCGGTGATTCCGAGCCGGCTGAGTGACTTGTTGTCCGTCCCGCCGGAGAGGGTGTAGGGCAGGACTTTGGCGCCCGGGTCCTCGGAATGGAGTGCGTCGATCATGGAGTCCACCAGGTTGCCGGCGAACGGCACCTCGAGGGAGACATCCTGGTGGACGTAGCTGACGTCCACGCCGGTGCCGGCGAGTTCCCTCACGATCTCGAGGACGTGTTCCTGCTGCCCGGGAAGAGTGCGGCAGTCGATGAGGGCCTCGGCAGATTCGGGGATGACGTTGTGCTTGTAGCCGCCCTTGAGCAGCGTGGGGTTGGTGGTGTTCTGCAGGGTGGCGCCGACGAAACGCGACACCGTGCCCAGCTGGTCCAGCAGGCGGTCCGGATTGTCGGCGTCGAACTCAACTCCCGTGAGTTCCGTCACTCCGTCCAGAAACTGCCGGGTGGTGGGCGTCAGTTCGATGGGCCACTTGTATTCGCCGATGCGGGTCACCGCGGCCGCGAGGCGGGTGACGGCGTTGTCCGTGCTGATCTGGGAACCGTGGCCCGCCCGGCCGTGGGCCACGAGGCGGAGCCAGGAGATCCCCTTTTCGGCGGTTTGCAGCAGATACGTGCGCTGGCCGCCAATGGTGGCCGAGAAGCCTCCCACCTCCGAGATGGCTTCGGTGGCGCCTTCGAACAGTTCGGGGCGCTTGTCGACGGCGTAGCGGGCTCCGTAGGCGCCGCCGGCTTCCTCGTCAGCGAAGAAAGCGAAGATGATGTCCCGCTTGGGCTTCCTGCCCGAGCGGGCGAAGCTCCGCAGGACGGAGAGGATCATGGCGTCCATGTCCTTCATGTCGACGGCGCCGCGGCCCCAGATGAGGCCGTCCTTGAGTTCAGCGCCGAAAGGGTCCACCGACCACTGGTCCCGGAGGGCGGGCACGACGTCCAGGTGGCCGTGCACCACCAGGGCACTGGCGGAGGGATCCTCGCCAGCCATCCGGGTCACAACATTCGCCCGCCCGGGGGCGGATTCGAAGATTTCCGCCTCCATGCCGACTTCCTCAATCAGCCCGGCAGCGTATTCCGCAGCAGCCCGCTCCCCCGGCCCGGAGCCGTCGCCGTAGTTCGAGGTATCGATCCGGATGAGTTCCTGGCAGATCCGGACAACTTCATCCTCGGGCAGGACGTCAGGCATTGGAAGCTCCTCGTTGGGGAATGACTGGTTGGCACGCGCGAATTCGCTGCCCTCAGCCTACCCACTTGGCCCGATTCGTTGTTCCCGGAAAGTCGTGTTAGAGTTTTTCTCGCTGCTTCGGAGAGGCGCGAAACACTGGAAGGTGTGAACGGTTCCCCGAATTACCACCTGCGCGGGTGGCGGAATGGCAGACGCGCTAGCTTGAGGTGCTAGTCCTCGAAAGGGGGTGGGGGTTCAAGTCCCCCTCCGCGCACAAACGGAAGCCCCGGAAAATCAATGATTTTCCGGGGCTTTTTCGTGTTTGCCGGCAACCTCCATTGAGGCGTTGCTCACAGTGCGCGTCCCCCACTGCGGGCTACCCGAACTAAAAGCGCTGCAGTGCCGGGCCGAGCATTTTGTGTCCTTGTGCCTCAAATGCCTCATCCCCTACCCGGTGTGCCACACGGATGTAGCAATCGCTTCCTGCAGCAGGTCAATTCGCCACACGTGGGCGGAACGGGGATCGTCACCATACCCATTCAGGAACTCCTCCTCGAGCGCCCGCTTTTTCTGCCACTGCTGCACCGCCAACCTGCAAAAGTCCGTAGCTGCGGGTCGAAAATCGAAGCGGCCGAAGTCTATTGCCCGAAGCATGCCGCTGTTGCTGATCCAGTTCCGCGGCTGCCAGTCTCCGTGGGTGGGAACAACGCGAATGGGCATCGGCTGATACTTCCGCAGGCGTTCACGGGCCTGCTGTTCCACTGCTGGAGCGATCCGATGCTTGCGCTCCAGCCAGCCCGCGGCCTTCGCTGTTGCCCGCGCCTCATAGTGCTCGTCAACCCGGGTCTCCTGGCTGTGAATCAGCCTCAGCAATTCACCTGCTTGAGCATGAATGCCTGGGGAAAGTTCATCCTCCGTACCCTCGACAAGTTCCCCTTCGAGGTACTGGAGCACCAAGAGGTTGGAGCTTCGGCTTGCGTGCAGCATTTCACCCACCCGGCCCCGGGTGAGGAGCGGACCCGTGTAGGAGCTGTGAGCCTTGATCTCCCTGCCGATGTGATGGTTTCCCGGCCCGGCAGCTTTGATAATCACGGTGGTGCCGGCGGCCTTGACGTGAAGCACGGTTGTGTCGAGTTGCCCCCAGGACATGTCGGCAATAAGCGCCGGGGCGCCGAGCCATCTTTCTGCGAGCCTGGCCTGTTGCTCTGACAACCGCCCGCCATCCCACCGCGCCATCCCCGGAGTTTATCGCGGACCTCACCAACCGGGACCGGCATCGCGACGGGATCGGGCAGGCCGACGAGCGGCGCCGGAAGAACAACCAGGCTTAGGGCACACCTGCGCCCAGCAGGTCGAAATCCAGGTCAAGGTCCTCCGGCGATGCCAACAGGCGCCAGGTGGAACCGACGCGGACCTCGCCGAGGGTGGCGGCGATCGGCATACGGTCCGCTTCCACGAGTTGCTCCAGCTCCAGGCCGGTGAGTTCTGCGATATCCCGGATCGGCACTTGAAAGGTCCGGAAAGGGCCCAATGGCGGAACGTCGTCTACGGCTCCAGGCCGCGGCACGTCCGGCAGGCCCGCAAGCTCGGGAGACTGGTCCACAACGTACCCGGTGGCTGCGGGATTCCCCTGGTGTACGAATACGGCGACCTTGAAGAAGCGCAGGGGAATCTCAACGCCCCGGTAGACCGGATCGATGTCGCTGAAGATCGGTCCCGTAAACACCACCAGTCGCCGGCGGTGGTCAGCCGCGTGGTCCAAAAGATAGGATTCCATGCCCAGCCACAGCTCCAGCCCCTGGTTGAATTTGGCTGCCTGGGGTGCCGCATTGGTGTAGTGGAATGTGTCCTGGTTCGCCCGGGCAGCCTCAGCCTGGGTATCCCCCCACACCGCTGACGCGCGACGAACCAGGTGCCCGCGGTCAATATCGTTCCGGGCATAAACTCTCTCCCCCGTCTGCTGGTCCTCACTCAGCCTGGGATCCATGCGCCAAGTGATTCCGGACCTGCCGAGGTCCCTGAGTTTGCTTCCGTCGATCCCGAGTCCTGTGACGGCGGCAAGGCGTTTGTCCGGGCGCATCAGCACGGAGAAGTGCGTGTATGGCAGCAGGACCGACTCCACATTTTTCAACCCCGGCATTGGAATGGTCACGCCTAAGAAGTCCACATCAAAGCCCCGTCGGTCCGAGTAGTCGTCGGCGGTCGCAGACTGGGCTGCCAGAAGTTCATCCATGGCCCGGACCATACCAGCACCATGTGACAGCCAACCGAACAGAGGGCTGCGGTCGAGGTTATCGGTATGAACGGAGAGAGTGACGGTGGCCGGGTTAAAACGAGAGGGAGCCCGCCTTGAAAGGCGAGCTCCCTCTTGTAATGCCGGCGTCAGTAGCCGGTGGGCTGATCGAACCGTTGTCCCGCCGGGTTCGACGGCAGGATGGCCATCACCAGAAGAGCCAGGGCGCCAAGGATCGGAACCAGGATCACCAGAACGAGCCAGCCGCTCAGGTTGGCGTCGTGCAGCCGGCGGACCAGCAGCGCGATGGACGGAACAATGACCGCCAGGCCCCACACGATCATCAGGATGCTGCCCACGATTGCACCGGGCCCGGGGACCGCCGTGCCGTTTGCGGCCACCGTAGCGCCAGGGGCTCCGGCCACCGAGGTGATGATGTTGAGGACCACGCCGACAAGGAAAGCGACAAGCGCCCACCACCAGTATTCGCTCCGGCTGGCGCGGCCTGAGAACGTGGCGTACTTCTTGAAGAAGCGGCGCACCGCAACGGGCAGGCTGGCTCCGTAGTGCGGCGCCCATAACGGCGGCTCGCCGGCTGCAGGCTGGAAGGACTGTTGCTGCTGACTGGGGTATTGCGGATAGCTCAAGGATTCCCCCCGGAATGTCAAAGTGATGAGACCAGCCAATCCTAGAGCCAGCAGCCTTAAAAAGTCCTTTCGATGGATAAACTTCATCTGAAATTCTTCCCCACTCGCCCCCAGTGGCACCGGATCGAGTACCCGGGCAGTATGGGTACATGGAGGCACCTTTGGCAGTCGAGCCCGGTCCCGGCCACGTCGTGCTGCTCGGCGATTCCATCTTTGACAACGCCGCCTACGTGGGCGGCGATCCCGACGTCGTCACGCAGCTACGCCAGGAACTCCCAGGGTGGCGGTGCAGCCTGGTGGCGGTCGACGGCGACGTCATGGCGGGCGTGGAGCGGCAGCTGGCTGCCATGCCCCGGGATGCAACGCATCTGGTAGTCAGCGTCGGCGGAAACGACGCCCTCGGGTACGCGCCATTGCTGCAGGAGCCGGCACCATCGGTGGCAGTGGCCCTCGCCATCCTGGCCAACGCCCAAAAGAGGTTCGGCTCAGAATACGACGCCGTAACTGAGGCGCTGATGAATACGGGGCTGCCGGTTGCCGTCTGCACGATCTACGACACTCCCCCATCAGGGACGGACCAGGCCATCATCAAGGCGGCCCTGTGCCTCTTCAACGATTCCATCACCAGGGCGGCCTTTTCGCGGGGAGCTGGCCTGATCGATCTCCGGCTCGTCTGCACCGAGGATGGTGACTACGCCAACGCGATAGAGCCGTCGTCCCGGGGCGGGCTGAAGATTGCGCGGGCCATCGCTGCATTCGCAGCAGCGGATCACGGCACCCGGCCACCCATCGTGGTGACAGGCGGCCTGCCGCAGTAGCGGCGGAATCGGCAATCAGTGCGGCCGCAGCCTCCGCCGGGGACGCCTGCCATGTCCCTCGGGGTGTGAGCCGGCTGCAACGGGCCGGTACTCGACCCTTCGCGTTCCGGTGCGGTCCTCCCGCTTCTGCTGCCGGCGGGCCTTCCTCTCGGGGCGATCAATGGCAGACAGGATGCTCAGCGTTACCGCTACCCACAGCACCGCAGCCAACAACACCAAGGCAATCTCCATATCAGTGCCCATGCCTCCATTTTAGGCTTCCACAGACCTGATGCACCGTGCTGCTAGAACAATCCCAGCTCCCGGACTGCTGCCAGGACGTCGGGCACCTGTACTGCCAGCAACGCGGGATCCGGTTGTCCGGAGAACGTATCCCCCAGCCGCAGTTCGGCCTTCGTCAGGACAACATGGGGTCCCGGCGGTGGTCCCCAAATCTCGGGCGGCGCGGGTCCGAACAGCACCACCGACGGCGTACCGTACGCCGAAGCCAGGTGCGCCGCGCCGGTATCAGCCGAGATCACCAGGCGGGCGGCGGCGATGGTGGCCGCGAACTCCCCCAGTGAAAGGTGACCGGCCAGTACCGCTTCCGGCGGCAGCCCGGCACGGCTGCAGACTTCCACCGCACGCTCCTTTTCCGAATTGCCCCCCGTGAAGACAATGTTGTGGCCGGCGTCAGCCAGCGCGGCGGCAACGGCAGCAAACCGCTCCGCCGGCCAAAGCCGGCTGCCGTACGCCGCCCCCACATGCAGGACCGTGGCGCCCGGAACAGGGCTGGGAACGTGCGGCAGGTTCAGCTGCACATCCAGCGGGTCCGCTTCAATGCCGTGCCACTCCAGGAGCCGGACCCACCGTTCCCGTTCATGGAGTTCACCACGCCAGGGCGGTCCGTCCCGGAACTGGCTCCGATGCCCTATGGTGTGCCGCGCCTGGAGGGCTTCAATCCGCCCCTGGCTCTCGGGACCGCTGCCGTGGAGGTTGACGGCAACGTCCACCACGCCTGGTTCCATGGCGAGCGGCTCGTCGAGGCCGTGGGTGGGCAGCAGTTCATAGCCGCCCACCAGTCCCAGGGCCTCCGATAGCCAACCCTGGGCCGCATACCGGAGCCGGTGCTCCGGGAATGCCCGGCGGAGTGCCTTCAGCGCGGGCACCGCAACCAGCAGATCACCCAGCTTCAGGGCGCGCAGAACCAGGAGCTCGGGCTTCCCGTCGATCATGCTGTTGGTGCCGGCATGCTCCAACCCTTCCCCGCCGCTCATGCATCCTGCTTTGCTGCTCCGGTGGCCACGAGGCTTCGGACGTCCTCGTAAACATCACGCACCTCGATCCCTGCCACGACGGAGTCATCGTGGGGGCAGCGGGGCGCCGTCCAGCCAACCTGGGTGACGTCTATCCCGCAGGTAGGGCAGGCAGTCACCCAGGACGCATGGATCCTGTGCAGGCTACGGCCCAGTGCCCCGGCGTTGATAACATTTCCTGCCCAAAAAATTCCTACGGTGGGCACCCCGAGTGCCTGCGCAAGATGGCGGGGGCCGCTGTCATTGCCCACCACCACGGCCGCATTAGCCAAAAGCGCCACGAGGCCGGACATCTCCAATTTCCCGGCCACGGATTTGACGGCCCCTGATGCCGCAAGGCCGGCAATCCGTTCCGCCAACTCCTGCTCGCTCGTGTCCCCGACAACCATCACCCGGTAGCCGTCCGCGGCGCAGGCGGCGGCAAGTTCAGCAAACCGCTCAGCCGGCCAACGACGGCGGGGATCAGTTGCGCCCGGATGGATCACCACGAGGGGCTGGCTGGCGTCGTTGTCCTTCCCTGCAGGACCGGGCGACAGTCCCTCAACAGGCTCAAGCCGCGCTTCAAGGTCAACGGGGAAAGCCCCCGCAAATCCCGCCACCTCCACCGCCCGCAGGGGCTCGTGCTGGTAGTAGAGGTAGGGAACGGTCCGTTCCAGGCTGGCGGCGTCCGCTGTTCTGGTACCCACAGTGTGGCGCGCGCCCAACCGCAGCAGGAACGGGTTTGAATACCGGCCGCCGCCATGAACCTGGACGGCGAGGTCAAACCTGCGTGCGCGCATGTCCTCGAAGAACGTGTCCAGTTCCACAGGGTCTTCGCTTCCGGGCCGGACACCCTCGGAAAAAGGAAGGACGCACACTTCGTCCACCGGGCTCTTAACGGCCGCGAGCAGTGCCCTATGTATAGGAGTACCCAGGAGTGTGATGTCCGCTCCGGGATAGGCAGCCTTGAGGGCGGCCATCGCCGGGATGGCGAAAATCAGGTCACCGAGCCCGCCGCCGCGCAGCACAACGATCCTGGACACGTCATCGAACTTTTCCAGCACCGGCCCCACACCTGTGCCAACCTGCCCGGCACCGCCGAACTCCGCAGTGAGCTGCTCCACAAACGCCCCTTCGATTCGGGCGGAGACCGCGTCGCTATGCCGCGCCCTCCGCTGCTCGTGCGGCTACAACAGGTTATTCCCCTGAAGGCCGCCTCCTTTGAACCTTTACCCAGACGGCGGCAAATATACTCCGTCTATTGGGGAATACCCGCTTGATGCTGTACGTTTCATACGCGACAGGCGAACCAAAGAAAAGAGAAGCACCCAAAGTGGCAACCGATTACGATGAACTGCGCTCCGACGTCAAGGAATCGCAGGACAACTCACTCGAGCAGCTCCAGTCAGCAAATGCTCCCGACGCGCGCAGCGTTGTCCTTGAGCTGGATGAGGCTGACGGGCTCGACGGCGCGGGCGTTCCCGGAGGCGAATTCGTCGCCGAGGAGCTCGTGGTGCAGGTCATTCCGCAGGCCGAGGACGAGTTTACCTGCTACTCCTGCTTCCTGGTCCGTCACCGGTCCCAGATTGCCCGCCAGAAAGATGGCCACAGCTACTGCACCGAGTGCGAGGGCTAGTAAACACAGCCGCTAATGTGCTGCGGACACGTCCGCGGCACTGCCGGATCGAAAGGCACGCTGCACGCCGGCGTGCCTTTCGGCTTTAAGCCTGCACACAGCCTGCTCCAGTAACGTGGACGTTTATGGCTAAGAGTGGCAACGCGTCTTTCCGGAGGCCCGGATGAACATCCCCGGCGATCTTTGGCAGGCGTTGGCTGAATCATTCCGCCGCACGGACCTTCCTGCCATTTCCTTCACTGAGCTTTTGCTGGCGGTCGTGCTGGCAACCGCTTTGTCCATTCCCAGCCGCTCCTGGAAGTACTTTGGCTTGTTGGCCACGGCTGTCCATGAGCTGGGCCATGCTGTTGCCGCCCTCACGAGCGGGCAGCGGTTGTCCGGAATACGGTTGCGGCTGGACCACTCGGGAACCACCACCTCCTACAGCCGGAGCCGGCTTGCCGCCGCCTGGTCATGTTTCTGGGGGTATCCGGTTCCGGCGATCGTCGGTGCGGCGTTTGTGATGTGCGGCTTCAGCGGCTGGGGGCCAGCGTCCATCGCGGGCAGCGCCGTCGCCCTGGTTGCCTCGCTTCTTTTCATCCGCAACCTGGCAGGCTTCCTCATCACTGCCGTCGCGATTGTTGGCGGGCTGACGATGATCCTCGTGGTACCGGACGCCTTTGTGGGGCATGTGGCGGTCATCCTGGGCCTGGCACTGCTGGTGGGCGCCGTACGGGACCTGATCAAACTGGCAAACGTCCACGTCCGCAGAAGGGAGCGGCTTTCCACGTCTGATGCATACCTGCTCTACCGGGCTACTGCCGTGCCTTCCGCCATCTGGATCACCCTTTTTGCTGCCCTGGTGGGCGGCTCCTGGTTCGTGGCGTGGCAGCCGATCTCCACGGTCCTGCTCCGGGGCGCATAGGCTTATGCCATGAGCCAGGAAACGGACAGCATCCAGCAGGCCGCCGATGGTAAGACGGCCGAACACAGCACCCGCGGCGCGTATGTGACCGGCGGCGCAGAATTCACCCGGGACACAAACTACATAGAGGACCGCATCACCCGGGACGGCAGGCCGGGCGACAATGGCGAACCGGGCTGGCCGGTTGAAGCGGGGCGTTACCGCCTCATCGCAGCGCGGGCATGCCCGTGGGCCAACAGGGCTGTGATCGTCAGACGGCTGCTGGGCCTGGAGAACGCCATTTCCCTCGGCCAGCCAGGCCCCACCCATGATTCACGTTCGTGGACCTTCGACCTTGATCCCGGCGGCGTGGACCCGGTCCTGGGCATCGAACGCCTGCAGGAGGCCTACTTTAAACGCTTCCCCGGCTATCCCCGGGGGATTACCGTCCCGGCGATAGTGGACGTCCCAACGGGCGCCGTAGTAACCAACAACTTCCCTCAGATCACCCTCGACTTCTCCACCGAGTGGACCGAATTCCACCGGCCCGGCGCGCCGCAGCTGTACCCCGTGCACCTGCGGGAAGAGATCGACCAGGTGAACAAGCGGGTTTTCACCGAGGTGAATAACGGGGTGTACCGCTGCGGTTTCGCAGGTTCACAGGAGGCTTACGACTCCGCGTACGAACGCCTCTGGGCAGCCCTTGACTGGCTGGAAGAACGACTCACCCGCCAGCGCTACCTGGTGGGTGACACCATTACGGAAGCCGATGTGCGGCTTTTCACCACGCTGGCCAGGTTCGATGCGGTCTACCACGGGCACTTCAAATGCAACCGGCAGAAACTGAGCGAGATGCCCGCGTTATGGGCTTACGCGAGGGACCTCTTCCAGACACCCGGCTTTGGTGACACCACGGATTTCGTCCAGATCAAGCAGCACTATTACATCGTCCACGAGGACATTAACCCCACGGGCATCGTTCCAGCCGGACCAGACCTTCGCGGATGGCTGGAGGATCACGGCAGGGAATCCCTGGGCGGCCGGCCGTTTGGGGACGGGACGCCGCCGGGCCCGGTCAGGCAAGGAGAAGAAGTAGCAGCGGGACACGGTCCGCAGACGTAGCGGAAAGCGCTTTCTAGCTAAACTGTCCGGGTGCAGACTTTTCAAGGCTTCGTAGCGCCCGGATTCGACAACGTGCTTGAACTGTTCGAGTCCCTCCTTCTAGACGATCCGAATTACAGCGCACAGCTTGCCGCCTACCATCGTGGAGCGCCCGTGGTTAACCTCACCGGCGGTCCGGATATGACACCGGAGACCGTGACCGGCGCCTATTCATGCTCCAAAGGTGTCGCGGCGATGGTGATCGCACTGCTGGTCCAGGACGGCCTGCTGGACCTCGACACCACGGTGGCCCACTACTGGCCCGAGTTTGCCGTGCATGGGAAGGACCGGCTCCTGGTGCGCGAGGCACTCTCCCACCAGGCCGGCCTTATGGGACTGGAGGGCGGCTTTGGCCTGGACGAATTCACAACTCCTGCCGCAGCGGCGCGGCTGGCGGCGGCCCGCCCCTCATGGCAGCCGGGCCGGCAGTTTGGCTATCACGCCCTGACCATCGGCATCATCATGGAAGAGCTCTGCCGCCGCACAGCAGGGGAATCGCTCCAGAGTGTCTACGAGCGGAGGATCCGCACACCGGAGGGCGTTGATTTTTTCCTGGGCCTTCCCGCGGACCTGGAACCGCGCTACCGGGACGTGATCTACCAGGACGCCGTGGACCAAGACACCGCGGAGGAGCCATGGCTGGATCCGCTCAGCCTCGAGGGCCTGAACAGCAATGCGCCCATCAGCGGCATCATGGAGCTTCCCAACATCCGGTCCGTCCGTGCTGCGGGAATGTCCGCGGCCGGAGGCGTGGGATCGGCCGAAGGGTTGGCCAAGCTGTATGCCGCCGCAACCACCGGCATCGGAAACCGGCATCCGTTCCTCACCCCCGAAACCGTCGACGTCATGTCCCGCGAACAGGTCTGGGGCCTGGACCGGTCCTCAGGGCTGGACAATGCCTTCGCCGTCGTCTTCATGAAGCCGCACCCCTCGCGGAACTTCGGCAGCCACCACGCCTTCGGCCATGAGGGAGCCAACGCCGCCTTGGGCTTCGCTGATCCCGCCTACGCGCTGGCCTTTGGCTACATTCCGCGGCGCCAGGAGGACGGGCGAACGCCCGGAAAGGCCCACCGGCTGGCTGCTGAGGTCCGCCGCTCGGCAGCAAGACTTCCCTAGTTCCCCCGTTCCCCAGGGTTTCTTGACGCCCTGACCAGCCGTGTTGTTATGCAGGAAGCTGCCCCCTAAGGTTGGGCGGATGGTCAAGTCTCAAGCACGCCCCGATATGAGGTGGGCCAGGGGAACCCAAATCCTGAAACAGGCGGTGGCCGGGCTGTCGGCGGCTTTCGCCGCCCAGCGCCTGCAGCTCGCGGCGAAAGCGGCCCTGGCGGCCGGGCTGGCGTTCATGATCGCTCCACTGATGCCGGGGGCTGCGGCCAACTATCCCTACTACGCGCCCCTGGGCGCACTGGTGGTGATGTACCACAACGTGGCTGGCTCCGTGCGGCAGGGGCTTCAGGCACTTACCGGGCTGGCCCTGGGTATCGGGCTCGCCTTTGTGCTCGTCAACTTCACCGATCCATCCCCGCTCACGGTTGCCGTCTTTATGGGCGTAGGCGTCCTGCTGGGCGGGCTCCCGCGCATTGGCTCGGGCAGTGATTGGATCCCGACGGCGGCCCTGCTGGTTCTGCTGGTAGGCGGCAGCAACCCGGACGACTTTTCGTTCGGGTACCTGGTGCAGATGGGCGTCGGCGTAGCGGTGGGAATTGCCGTGAACTTCCTGGTCTTTCCCCCGCTGCACCTGAACGCAGCCGCCGAAAGCCTGGATGAACTGCGGCGTGCGCTCGGGACCCAGCTGACGGACATGGGGGCGGCCCTCAAGGAGAAGTGGCCCCCTGAGCACGAAGAATGGTCACGCCGTTCAGATGAACTGGCCTCAGCTGCCCGGTCGGTGCGGCACCTGGTCAAGGAAGCCGATGCCAGCCGACGGGCAAACCCGCGCCGAAAGCTCCACCCCCGCGACGTCGATCTCGACTACCGCAACCTGCGCGAGCTCGAACGGGTGACGTTCCACATCCAGGACATGACGGACGTCCTGTCGGACGTGATCTGGGAAAGCGACGTTCCCTACCAGGTGCCCGTGCAGGACAGCGGGCCGCTGGCGTACGCCATGACGGCCACCGGGGAACTGCTGCATTCCTACCGCGACACGGATGAGCCTGCACAGCGGGAGCGATTCGAAACGGCGCGGGCAGCGGTGGAAGCCTGCATGGCCGCCACCGCCGGCAGGGAAGCCGAACAGGGAACTGTTCCGGCGTCCGAATCGATCCTGCTCAGCCTCCACCGCATCCTGCGCGCCCTTCGGCCCGCCGCCTAAAGCGCAGTGACGGAACCACTGAAATGACGGCGGCCTGATCTGGGGTTCCAGGCCACAAAGTCCGAACGCTTCCATGTCCCGGACCCACCCTGGTCGCTGCTGATTTCCAGGGCCACACGGCAGGGAAGAAACACAGGGGCGTCGAAGTCAACGTCCCATGTGAAGGAATCCCCACGGACCGAGCCAACGTCCGCCAGCGCCCGCGACGCCAGATACATGCCGTGGGCGATGGACCGGCGCATGCCCAAGGCCTTGGCTGAGAGCACGCTGAGGTGGATCGGATTGAAGTCGCCGGACACAGCTGCGTAAGCCCGTCCCGCGTCGACGCCCAGCTGCCACACACCGGTGGGGTCCGGTGCCTTGAAGTCTCTTCGGACCGGTGCCGAGGAGGGCTTATCCACCCCGGGCAGGAAGACGCCCTTGGCAAGGTAGGTGGAAATTCCCCGCCAACAAATGTCCCGCGTGCCGGCCACCCGCACCTCGGCCACCACGTCCACCTGAGTACCCGCGCGGTGCCCACGGAGATTCTCCACCCTCGCAGTGATGTCCAGCGCGTCGGTGAAGAGCAATGGGGCGCGTTGCTCAACGCTGTTACGCAGGTGCAGCATGCCCAGCAAGGGCAGCGGGAAGTCGTCCCTGTTCATCACACTGATGGCAAGCGGAAAAGCCAGGGCATGGATGAAACCGGCAGGCAGCACATCACTGGCCGTCTCGCCCAGCAGGTGCTGGTACGCGGTCAGGTTGGCAACGTCCAACGTGACACCCCTGACCTCGTGGCTCTCGACCGGCAGAACCGACGAATCATGCGTTCCCAGCAGCCTGCGCCTGGCCGCCTGCGCAGCGGCATTGACGTACAGCTTGGACAGCGACGGCATATCCCCGAGGATGACCGGCTGCAGGGGCGTCATGCCCCCACCATGTTCTGCCCGCATACCCGCAGCACCTCGCCATTGATTCCGCCGGCGGCACCGCTGGCCAGGAAGGAAATGGCTTCTGCGACGTCGGACGGTTTACCGCCCTGCTGGAGGGAATTCGCACGGCGGGCAATCTCCCGCAGCGCGAACGGAATCCGTTCGGTCATCTCAGTTTCGATGAAGCCCGGCGCCACGGCGTTGATGGTGCCGCCGGATGCGGCCAGCAGCGGGGCTGTTGCCCGGACCATTCCCATCACTCCCCCCTTTGACGCCGCGTAGTTGGTCTGCCCCCTGTTGCCGGCGATGCCGCTGGTGGAAGCAACAGAAACAATACGGGGTGCGGGCCCAAAGTGTTCGGACGCCAGCAGTGCCTCGTTGATCCGCAGCTGTGCCGCGATATTGATGTTGATCACGGAACTCCACCGTGCGTGGTCCATGTTGGCGAGCAGCTTATCCCGGGTAATTCCCGCGTTATGGATCATGATGCCAAGCCGCCGGTGCCGCTGAACGGCGTGCTCGATGATCCTTTGGCCGGCATCGTCCCGGCTGATGTCCAACTGGAGTGCGGTGCCTTTTACCTCATTAGCCACTGCCGCCAGATGGTCCCCCGCCGCAGGCAGGTCCACCAGGACCAGGGTGGCGCCGTCACGGTGCAGGGTGCGGGCGATCTCCGCGCCAATCCCCCGGGCGGCGCCGGTCACGACGGCAACCTTGCCCGCCAGCGGCCTGTCGAAATCGTCCGGAAGTTGGCCGTCCGTGCTGGACACAGTCAGGAACTGGCCGTCCACGAAGGCCGAGCGGCCGGACAGGAAGAAACGGACAGCCGCCAGGGCTGACGGGCTGGTCGGCTCCACGTCCCCGGAGAGGAGGATGCCGTTGGCGGTGGCGCCGGCCCGGAGTTCCTTGGCCAACGAGCGCAGGAACCCGTCCACACCCTGCCGGGCGGAAGCGGCGGCGGGAGAATCCGCCTCGGAAGCCGGCCGTGAGACTGTCAGGACCCGGGCGCCGGGCGCAAGGTCGCGCAGCGAGGCCCCTGCGGCAAGGACCGGCTTTTCGAGGTCCTCCGGCCGCGCAACGTCGTCCAGGACCAGGATGATGGCACCAAGCTTTTCCCGGGGAACCGCGTGCCGCCGGACATCCAGGTCCCACGCCAGCAGCTCTGCAGCGAGTTTGTCGGCGGCCGCCGAGTCTCCCTGGACCACAATGGGTCCGGTGATCAGCGGCTGGCCGGGCTTGTACCTGCGCAGCACCGCCGGCTGGGGCAACCCCAGTTTCCTGGCCACGTTCCTGCCCAGGCCCTGGTTCACCAGCTGTGCATATTTGTCCGTCATCGGTGACCCCTTACAGAGATTCGAGAATCGCGACGACGCCCTGGCCGCCGGCCGCACAGACCGAGACCAGTCCCCGTGCCGGCCGGCCGTCGGTGGTGCCCTTGGCATGGAGGAGCTTGGCCAGGGTGGCCACAATCCTGCCCCCGGTGGCGGCGAAGGGGTGGCCGGCCGCCAGTGACGATCCGTTGACATTGAGGCGTGCGCGGTCAACCTTGCCGAAGGCACCATCCAGGCCAAGGCGCGTACGGCCGAACTCCTCGTCCTCCCACGCCGCCAGCGTGCTGAGTACGGTCGCTGCGAATGCTTCGTGGATCTCGAAGAAGTCGATGTCCGCCAAGGTGAGGTTGTGCCGTGCCAGCAGCCTGGGCACTGCGAAGACTGGTGCCATCAGCAGCCCGTCCTTGCCGTGTACGAAGTCCACCGCTGCAGCCTCGGCGTCCACTATCGCTGCCAGTTTGGGAAGGTCCCGGGCGTCGGCCCACTCGTCGGACGCCAGCAGAACGGTTGAGGCGCCGTCCGTCAAAGGGGTGGAATTGCCGGCAGTCATGGTCGCGTCCGCACCGAGGTTCCTGCCGAAGACAGGCTTCAGGGCGGCCAGCTTTTCCATGGACGTATCGGCTCGAAGGTTTCCGTCGCGTGCCAGGCCGCGGTATGGGGTGACGAGATCGTCGAAGAACCCGGACTCGTAGGCGGCGGCGAGATTGCGGTGGCTGTTGAGTGCCACTTCGTCCTGGGCCTCACGGGAAACTTTCCACTGTGCAGTTGTCAGCGCCTGGTGCTCCCCCATGGAAAGGCCGGTCCGGGGCTCGGCGGTGCCGGGCGCCAGTGGAGCCAGGTCTTTGGGCCGCAGGCGGCTGAGGATCTGCAGCCGCTGGGGAATGGTCTTGGCGCGGTTCAGGTCGAGAATGACTTCCCTGAGTCCTTCGCTCACCACCACCGGGGCGTCCGAAGCGGAATCCACTCCGCCGGCAATTGCGGACTCGATCTGGCCCAGCTTGATCTTGTTCGCCAGACCCACCACGGTCTCAAGTCCCGTGGCGCATGCCTGCTGGAGATCGTAGGCAGGAGTCTCGGCGGACAGGGCCGAGCCAAGCACCGCCTCACGGGTGAGGTTGAAATCCCTTGAATGCTTGAGGACTGCACCCGCGGCTACCTCCCCCACCCGCTCGTCCTGCAGGCCGAAGCGCGCAATAAGGCCGTCCAGGGCAGCTGTCAGCATGTCCTGGTTCGAGGACTTGGCGTAGGAACCGCCGGCGCGGGCGAAGGGAATCCTGTTGCCTCCGACGACCACGGCCCTCCGAAGGGCAGGGCCGGAAGCGCTGGGTACGCCTGATTCTCCGGGGCCGGTAATGGACTGTCCGTCAATGGACATGGCTGTCTCCTCTGGTCACATGCGGTTACCGATACCCAGCGTACCT
>NZ_JARHXQ010000202.1:0-12267 GCF_029222765.1 Arthrobacter sp. Cr_A7
GCAACGTGCGGATGGATGGCATACTTAGCCGACCTTGCCCGGCTTCGGCGGCCGGGGAGGGAACCCTGGGTTATTCGGTGTGTCCGGGTGCTCCGGGTGCTCCGGGTGCTCCGGGTGTTCGGGCTGGCGGGGGTTGTCAGGCTTTTCAGGCATGTATATGTCCCTTTCTAGTAACAGACGTGAGAATCACGTTCTTGCTGACAGTTTGTCCTATGACACTGACAATTTGCCTTAGTAAGGCGAATAGTCGCCGAACTCGGTCGAAGACACCGATGTAAAGAGCCGCTAATTCCGCTGTGGCGGATTCTTGTGCCACGCCACTGGACAAAAGGATGACGGAATTAGCGCGGGCATGCGACCCGAACTTGTTAGGTACCAGGCAACGCGAGGCGATACCTGGGGCCTACGTGTTCGGCTCGGCTAGGACGGTGGTCCCGTCCCGCATTTGAGGTGCAACTTGGATCTATGTCTTAGAATTCAACAGCTTTTCAAGACACCACTCCAAGACGCGTATGACCCGGCGGGATCGGCGGGAACCCGTGTCATTTTCCGAAGTTGTCTGCACGGAATGTCCGAAGTCCTCTGCACTCAGCTCCTCGCACTGCGCTACCCTCGTGGCCGGACCTGCCTGTAAGCTGCCGGCGCGTCATTTCTGGCTTCTACCGCCACAAGTCATAAAAGCCACGTGCTGAGTTTCATGCCTATCCGCCCTATACGGTTCAAGAAACGATCGACGGAGTTAGGCGAGTAAAGACCAGCGCCGCGACAAATGCGTGGTGGCTATCTGCCTCTGCGCGGTGCTGTCGCTTGGTAGACGATGGCGGCGGCAACGTCCTTCAGCTTGACGTTGTTGTTGCTGGACATCACCTGCAGTCGGTTAAAGGCCTCTTCGCTGGTGCAACGGTGCTGAGCCATGAGAATGCCCTTGGCCTGCTCGATGCCGGCCCGGGACCTCATGGCTTCCTGCAGTTGCTCCACCTCTTTGCGCGCGGAGTGATAAAGGCTCGATGTCACCATGGTCGCTGCCGAGTACTCGGTGAAGCGCTGTTTCCGGTCAGCGTCAGACACATCCGGATCAGCACTGAGGTAAGCCAGGAGGCGGACGAGATCCTCGCGGTGCTCGGTCACGTCGCGTATCTCTTGCAGGAAAGCGACCACATGACCCTCCTCATCCAAAACAGGATTATTGACCGGGCTCCAGTAACGCTCCAGGAACGCTCCGGGGCACCCAGGATCAGGGATGTCGAACCGATGAAGGAACATGCTGTCCCTCTGCCCGGTTCTCTTTACACGCTCAAGCGACTCGCGCATCACCCTGGCCGGTTCCTGCTCTGCCTGGGACGGGTTCTCGCCGAACACCTCGAAAGCCTGGTGCCCAACAAGATCAACGGAGGGGATTCCCACGAGGTCGACGAACGCGGGATTCACGGCGAGGATCACGTACTCGGGATCCATCAGCGAGTACGCGGACGACGTTGCCTCAAAGATGCCCCGAGCATAATCGTTGATCCGATCAACTGATTTCCCCGACCCGCCCACGCCTGCACTGTCGTACTGTTCCATGGTCGCAGTCCTCTCCCTACCCTGTACCTCAGCATCCTTCGTGCGGCTTGGAAACGGAAGCATGATCATCATGTCAACGGTGGGGTCCGAATTGACCTCTTATCGACGGTGTCAAAAGGATCGGGTTGCCGCGGGGAACCTCACCCCCACAATCCTAACGAAGCTCCTGGCACGCAGCCCACGATGCGGAACTGACCACGTACGACGTGTGGTTGCAGTACTTCAGCATCGGAGGGAACATCAAATTCTTCGAATTCGACGCGTACCTGCGCGGCCTCTAGCTGTTGGCCCCAGCCGAACGAGACCTGATCGCCATGGCCCTCAACGAGCTTATCGATGACCTTCCGCAGCGCCCGAGAGCAGCCTTTATCAGACTCGTTCTCAGAAACGAACGCTTCCGAGAAGACGTCGAAGAGAGAATCGGCGAATCCCACCATCGGGTAGTGCGCCGGCGAGGTGCACGGACTGGTGCCGGATCTGGCGACTCTATGTTTGCTACAACATCATGGGCGTTCATTCGGGCGTGCCTGCGCACTACTTGTGTCACTGAGCAGCATTACTTGAGTGCAGGGCGTCGGCAGCGCGTATCAGTGCCAAGTGGGAAAAGGCCTGTGGGTAGTTTCCTGCCATTCGGTGATTGATGGGGTCGTATTCTTCGCTGAGCAGCCCTAGGTCGCTGGAGTAGCTCACGAGCTGATCCATTAGTTTCTCTGCTTCAGGGATCCGGCTGGTCCGGGCGTATTGTTCCACCAGCCAAAAAGAACAAGCCAAGAATGGATGTTCACCCGGCTTAAGCCCATCATGGCAAGATTCGGTGCGGTACCGCAGGAGAAGCCCGGATCCGTCGAGGAGTTCGCGCTCCACACGATCCACTGTTCCGAGCATCTTTTCGTCCCCGTAGTCTAGGAACCCGACCTGCGGCAGGACGAGGAGGGATGCGTCGACTTCGGTGCTGCCGTAGGTCTGCGTGAAGGAGTTTATTTCACGGTTAAAGCCGTGTTCCATGATTTCGGTCCGGAGGTCCTTCCGCAGTTTCTCCCAGCGTACGGCTGGTCCTTCGAGCCCCTGTTCCTTAACTGCCCTTACTCCGCAGTCCAGTGCTGCCCACATCATGACGCGGGAGTGGGTGAAGTCTTTGTGCTCACCGCGCATTTCCCAGATGCCGTGGTCTCTGCGTGTCAGATTGTTTTCGACGAATTGGAGCATGTTCAGTTGGAGTGGCCAGGAGAAAAGGTCCTCGTGCCCGCCCTGGCTGCGAAGCCTCTCTAGTACAACCATGACCTCGCCCACAACGTCCCCTTGGTACTGCTTAACGGCTCCGTTGCCGATCCGAACCGGGGCGCTGCCCTCGTATCCCGGCAGGTGGCTGAGCTCCCTTTCGGGCAGTTCGCGTTCTCCCGCGATCCCGTACATGATCTGCAGGTCATTAGGATCACCGGCAACGGCGCGGAGAAGCCAATTGCGCCACCTTAACGCTTCTTGGCGGAAACCGTGGGTCATCATCGCGTCCAGTGTTAAGGCTGCGTCGCGGAGCCAGCAGAAGCGGTAGTCCCAATTTCGCTCGCCACCGAATTGCTCGGGCAATGAGGTGGTGGGGGCTGCCACGATTCCTCCGGTTTCCTCATGAGTGAGTGCACGAAGCAGCAGCAAGGAGCGTTCGACGGCCTCGCCGTACTTTCCCTGGCAGATCGAGTGTTGCGACCAGTCTGTCCAGTACCGGTCCGTTGACTCCAGTGCCTGGCTGACGTCAAGAGCCCCTGGGGCCGGTTGGTGAGCAGGAAACCAGAACATGTCGAGGTCTACGACCTGCCCTGCATGAACGGTGAACTCACCAAAGTACGTGTGGTTCGGAAGGGCCTCGGGGAGAGGCTCTGCTCGGAGCATGACGGCCTCCGGGCCGGCCATGGCCAGGATCGCTTCGCCGTCTTCGTCCCGTGTCCGCTGCACCCAGGGGATGATTTTTCCGTATCCGAATCGAAGTTCGAGCTGGTGGTGCATCAGGACATGGCCAGATATGCCTTCGACTCTCCGGACAAGGGAGCGACGGCTGGCGTCGATTGGCATGAACTCTGTCACCAGAACTTCCCCGCTATGTGTTCTCCAGTGCGTCTCCAGAATGAATGTCGATTTCCGGTAGCCCCGGTACAGAACCACAGGTTCCGGGAAGCCCGTCTGCGGTGCCGGGGCAAGCAGCCAGCGGCCGTGGGTTTCGGTGCCTAGCAAGGCTGCGAAGATCGCTTCAGAGTCGAAGCGTGGAACGCAAAGCCAATCGACGCTGCCACCGCGGGAAATGAGCGCCCCGGTGTGAAGGTCGGAGACAAACCCGTAGTCCTCGATCCGAGGGACGCTACCAAAATCAACCACAATTTGACCTTTCATAATCCATTGCGGCTCGAGCCGTTGCGCAAAACGGGGCACCAAACAACCTTTCCACTAATTGATATGAAGCAATAGTGAAACTTCTAAATGGAAACGGGCGCCGTCTCGTGTAGACGCCAGAATGAACCGAGCGTTGTGAAGTCAGGCGGCCAATGGGCTGGCGACAGGGACATCCGCTCCTGCTAGTTCAGCGGCTTCCAGAGGCGCGACCAGGAGCGCAAACTGCGTGGCGGTCAACTTGTGCGGAAACGTGATCGCCATCTGGGCGAGATGCAGTGCCACCACGATGTAGTACGTACCGGCTATCCCGTTCATGGACCCAGCAACCATTGACCTTATTCCTTGGACATCCGACGCGCGTGCGTGGTTCACCAGTGCCAAACGTGCCAGCATGTGTTGAGGGTGACGCTGCACTTCCCTGTCGACCTGCTCGACGACCTGCAGCTGTTCACTGGTCCAGTTGTGACCAAATATCCGCGACGAGCTGTGCGGGTTTCTTCCCTGCCCCAGGACCGGGTGCGGAGTACGCCCGAGATCAATGAAATCAGAGGATCCGGTGGCCTGCTTTTGATGCGCCAGAACAGTGACGACTGCATCGGCGGTATACGAGGATGACTCAAGTGCTGCCAGGTTCCAGCTTGACGGGCACATAACGTTTCCTAAATCTTGGTCTGTGAGCACTCACTCTGAGAAGTGCTGATAGAGCCAGTGTGCGGAGAACGCATGTGACGCCCCGTGTGCGCGAGCTGACGTCAGTAGGGCCACTTCAACACGGAGTTGTATCCGTGTTCAGCAGAGCAATCACGGGTAGTACGACGGCCCTTAGTCCAGCATCTAGAAGGGATGCGGGCAAGATTTTCCGGCGCTTTGCATGCACCCCCGATGTATCATGACCGTTATGGCCGGCCTGTTGATTCGGCTCGTGGGGCCACCCGCGATTATCCGGGACGACGACGTCGTCAAGCAGCCGCGTGGTCGCAAAGCATGGGGCTTGCTGGCCTACCTTTCCGTTGAGACCGCAGGCATCACCAGGCAGCGGCTGGCCTCCATGCTTTTCCCTGATGCCGAGGACCCTCTGGGTGCACTGCGATGGAATCTCTCCCAGATCCGGACATCCCTTGGGGAAGAAGTAGCGCTTTCGGGTGACCCGCTCCGGCTAGTTCTTTCCCCGACTTGTCTATGCGATGTACAGACCGTCACAGGACTACGAGGTCCTCCAATCCCGGATCCGCAACAACTCCAAGGTGAGTTTCTGGAAGGCCTGTCGTTTACTGACAGTCCTGTTTTCGATGCATGGCTGGAAGTCACTCGTCACCGGATCGCTAACTGTGTGCAAACGCTGTTGTACGAACGTGCCCTGGCCTCCTTAGCTTCAGGGGACTCCGGTGTTGCCACAACTTTCGCTTCCTTGGCCGTGGACCGTGACCCTTACAACGCAGACTGTCAGGCAGTACTAGTCAGATCATTGGTGTCTTCGGGTGATCATCGCCGTGCCCGCGAACAGGTTGCCCGATGCGGTGAGCTGTTTCACCGGGAACTTGGTGTCGGAGTTCCGGACGAAGTCCGGCGGGCCATTTTTGATTCGAGCCCGTCAACAGTCTCGGACCTCCCGGCCACAGAGGCAACCATCCGCTCCTGTTTGGACGCGGCAAGTTCCTCGCTCTCCTCAGGAGCCGTGGACCGGGCACTGGATCAACTGCGTCTGGCAACAGCGCTGGCCGGAGACACCACTGATGGCGCCCTACAGGCGGAAGCGCTCCTGGCACTCGCAGGGGCGCTAATTCACCAGGCGGGCGGCCGGGGAACTGAAGTCGCTGACCTCCTACACCGAGCCATCGCCGCCGGTGCCCCTGCCGGCGCATCACGTATTACGGCTGCAGCCTACCGGGAATTGGGTTTCCTCTCCGCGCAGCGGGGCACACCAGATAGTGCAGCACACTGGCTTGAAGAGGCAATGAAAGCTGCTGAAGGGATCACCGAGGAGGAGGCCAAAATCCTCGGAGTCCGCGGAATGATGGAGTCCGACACCGCACACTACGAAAAGTCACTCCTCAATCTCGCTGACTCCGAGGCCTTGGCTGCCGCAATCGGCAGCAGGCGCCAGCAGGCATTCAGCCTAGCCATGGCTGGGCGAGTTCACCTCCTAAGAGGGGACCTGCACAGGGCAATGATCTCCTTGAACCGCTCACTCGACATCACAACCTCGGAGCACTGGACTTCCTTCCGCCCCTTCGTCGAGGGCCTGCTCGGCGAAACACACCTGGCGGGAAAACGCATGGGCGAAGCCGGCTTCCTGATTGAGCACGCATGGGTGCTGGCACAACAAGCCGGGGACCACTGTTTCACCGTTATGGGAGCCAGCAACCAGGCCCGCCTGGCCATGGCCCGAGGAGACCTCGACGGCGCCAATCGCTGGATTGAACGCGGACTCGAAATCAAACCCTGGTACTTCTGGTACAGAGCCCGACTACTCGACACCGCTGCAGACATCGCCATAACGACAGGTTCGCCCCGCGCGGACGAGTACTCTGCGCGACTTAAGCGGCTGGCCGGCCGAAGCGGGCTCCGTGAACTCACTGTCAGAGCCCAATCCCACCGTGCCGTCTTGGGAGACGCTTCCGCGGCCGCTGCCCTCCCATGGTTGGCCAAAGATATCGACAACCCAGCCCTCGACGCGTACCTTGCAGGACGCGGCCAGCTATAAGCAGCCCACCTGCCGGCCCACGAAAAACCTTGTGTTGATCACTAGCCTTCACGAGGGGTCTTACCCCTCCTTCATGCGGGCCCCATCTTAGTCCGGGCAACGGATAACTGCGCAGGACGTCCTGAGTGTGCGAACGGAGTGAGGCTTGTTAAGGGGGCGTGCTAGCTTTTGCCGTCCCCCGCTGAAACCTTCGGCCTGTTCGACCGTAACCGGCTAATTGGGATCGCTACCGGGACTGAAAGCAGCTCAGCTTTTAGCGAGCAGGCACACACTGCCCCCGGCGGCAGATCTCGTTATCCAGGCGGAGACGCGAACATGAATAGGTCGTCAAATCCTGCTTGCTGGACGCGCCGCTCCGCTCGTATGGAGGACTGACGCGCACACGGGCGCGCACACGCCGCCGCATGACACTGAGGACATCGCACCCGTCGCGACACAGCAGTCCGATGTAGTGCGTGTCAAATAAATCACTCATCCCAATCAGGAGTTCCAATGTTCAACTCACATCAGCCGACAAGCACGGACGGTACCAAAACTCCGCGTGCCACCCGCAAGGCGGGCGTCGCAGCAGCGGCGCTCTCCCTCGGCATGGCGGCACTGCCGCTAGCAACCGCCCCCGCAGCCAATGCCGCAGAATTGGCGACTGTGGAGCCGTGCACCGTCACTGCCGCGAAGCCATACTTCGTTCGCATTGACCCGTTGACGTCCAGGAAGGTGGTCGCCTACCCCATAAGCGCCAATTGCACCAGCGGCAACGTCACAGTGAGCATAAACCAGATAATTCAGGAGGACGATGGTTATTTCTGGGATCCGAACGATGTGCTGAAGAGCTGGTATGCACCGGCCGGCACACCTCTGAACTTCTCGGTACCTGGAAAAAAGTGGGTAACTCCCACGTTTGTGCTGCCACCCACAGGGGACGGGGACGGGTCCCCGGAAGAAGTCTTTCACCGGGTCGAGTTCAAGGTGAGCTCCAACGGAGTCACCGCCGGGCCAAAAACTGTGACAAGCAGAAACTTCAGCATCTGGCTATAGCCTCAGCTGAGGGGGGGGCGCCATACTCGGCGCCCCCCTCGCGCCACTCCTCGCTGGCCACTGGACGCTTGGAAAACGCATCGGAGTCATTGTCATCGGTACGGCAACCATCCTCGGTACCTCGATCACCTGGTTGCAATCCCAAGGCGGCGGGTAAGCGAAGTCAACGGAGCGGCCTAGTGTGGACCTAGTACGCGTCTTCTCTTAAAGGAAGGATCCCGAGAATACTTCGAATCGAGAATTCCCGGGTCGATAAATGGGTTGCGGCAGAATGGGGTATTGATGAGTGACATAAACCTGCGGGTACTCAAGCCAAGTCGCAAGAGGCCTGCCTCCGGTGACATCTTTGCTTTGCAGATGCCGGACGAGAAGTACTTGTTTGGCAGGGTTGTTGCCGCCGATCTTCCCTCAACTCTTGCACCGATGCCTGGGTCATATCTCATCTACGTCTATGATCATGTCTCCGCCGCAAAAAGTCTGGCGCCGGGCCAACTAACGCGCGATTGTCTGCTGTTGCCGCCAGTCTTCATCAACCGTATGCCCTGGACGAAGGGCTATTTTGAGACCATCGGTACGCAACCCCTGAGCGAGAAAGATGTACTCGCACAGCACTGCTTCCGCCGCTGGACGGGGGAGTATTTGGATGACCGTGGTCAACGTCTGCCTGGACCGGTGGAACCCTGCGGTGACTGGGGGCTCTCCAGCTATCGCTGGTTGGATGATCAAATCAGCGACAAGCTGGGCTTTCCGCGCACACCTGAATAACTAAGACCACTGAAGCGATACTTTTGTGTGGATACCACTGATGGCCAAGACAAGGACGTAAATTTCAGTGTCGATTCTGCCCGGGAACAGCGTTCCCTACGTCGGGTATTCACTTGAGGAGACCGCCGAAGGCGTCCGTCTTTTTGTCAACGGGCCTTGGAACAGCGAAATGGAATCCTTGGTCCAGGGCGGTCGCGTCCATGAACTGGTGCTGAACTGGGCCCACGGGTTCGCCGAAGCTGATCTGGAATTCCTGCGGCCGTGGCGTGTGTCACGGCTGTTGGTGACAGCCCGCTGGATCACAGATCTCTCACCGATTCACCGCTTGGGAGGCCATCTGGAGAGCTTGAACCTGCCTGCCGTACATCCCTCGGCAGGCACCCTTGACCTGGCACAGCTCCCCGGGCTGACATCCCTTTCGATTTCATGGCCTCTGATCAAGGACCAGAAAGAGGTCTTGGCACCACTGACCGACCTTTACCTTGAAAGCTACAGCCCAGCTGACCTGGCTCCACTGGCCGGCGCGAAATCCTTGACCCGGCTTCGCATGAAGCAGTACCCCCAACTGCGCTCTTTGGACGGTCTGACCGCCTTTGAACGACTCGAAATTCTCGGAATTTTTCTTGCAACGAAGCTTGAAGACGTCACAGCACTTCGGACAGCGCAGGCAATAAGCGAGCTGCACCTCGATACCGGTAAGAAAGTGCCAACCGTTGATGACATTGCCTCTGTCAAAAATCTCCGGGTCCTGAGCATGGCCAATAGCGGTGACTTTCCCTCACTGGCGCCGCTGGCCGGCATGCCCGAACTGCGGGAACTGTACCTCTACGAATCGACACGGATTATCGACGGGGACCTCACCCCGCTCCTGACGCTACCGCGCCTTCAGCAACTCCGTATCGCCAACCGCCGCCACTATTCCCCGCCAGTAAACGACATCAAAAGGCATCTCGGCATCCAACCCTAGGGAAGGCCCCTGTGGTGTTACCCGCGGTCATCCATCCCTGAGCGCATCGTCCAGCATCACATGGTCGAAGTAGGACGAACACGTACCGTGTGATCCCGAGTCAGCGGATAAGCGATTGCGCACATTCAGACTCGGGAGGCATTTTGTTGTGGTTCTTACAAACGAAGGATTTCAAGAACGGCTTGAATCGAGAATCTAGGCTCGATCGCTCATCCAACTGGAGCAACGTCCTACCCCGGAAAATTGGGACGACGACGACGACTGTGAGTTTTTACGTTTGGTGGCGGCTTAATTTGGTCATTGATTGTCGTTGACAAGGGATTGGCCCGCCCCCAGAACTTGGGGGCACATCCCCTTCTTAGTCGGTAGCTAGGCCTTCTTCTTCTTTTCCGGCCAGGGGCCGAGCTTTTCCTTGTTGCTGGTGACACCACCCGCACGGGTGGAGTCGGCCAGGTCGCCCACCTTGTGCACCTTCAGCGAGTTGGTGGAGCCGGCCTTTCCGGGAGGCGAACCGGCGGCGATGACTACCAGGTCGCCGTCGTTCACCAGGTTCATTTCCATGAGGCTGCGGTCAACCTGTGCGGTCATTTCATCGGTGTGGTCCACCATCTGGACCAGCACCGGCTGGATGCCCCAAGTTAGGGCCAGCTGGTTCCAGACCTGCTCCACCGGGGTGAAGGCGAAGACGGGCTTGGTGGGGCGCAGGCGGGACAGACGGCGTGCGGAGTCACCGGACTGGGTGAACGCACAGATGTACTTTGCGTCCAGTTGGTCGGCGATTTCGACGGCGGCGCGGGTGATGGCGCCGCCGCGGGTCTTGGGCTTGGTGCCCAGCGGAGGAACGCGTTCGATGCCGTGGACCTCGGTGGATTCGATGATCCGGGCCATGACCTTGACGGTCTCGATCGGGTACTTGCCCACGCTCGTCTCGCCCGAGAGCATGACAGCGTCGGCACCGTCCAGTACCGCGTTGGCGCAGTCGGAGGCCTCGGCGCGGGTGGGACGGGGGTTGTCGATCATGGATTCCAGGACCTGGGTTGCCACGATGACCGGCTTGGCCCAGCGGCGGGCCAGTTCGATGGCACGCTTTTGGACGATTGGCACTTCCTCCAGCGGAAGCTCCACGCCGAGGTCGCCACGGGCCACCATGATGGCATCGAACGCGTCGATGATCTCCGGGAGCTGTTCAACGGCCTGCGGCTTTTCGATCTTGGCGATGACCGGCACATGGCGGCCTTCTTCGTCCATGATCTCGTGCACGCGGGTGATGTCGGAGGCGTCACGGACGAAGGACAGGGCCACCAGGTCAACACCGCGGCGCATGGCCCAGCGGAGGTCGTCCTCGTCCTTTTCGCTTAGCGCCGGAACGTTGACGGCGACGCCGGGCAGGTTGATGCCCTTGTTGTTGGACACCATGCCGCCCACGGTCACCTCGGCGACAACCTTGACGTCGTCAACCTCGATGGCGCGCAGGGCCACCTTGCCGTCGTCGATCAGCAGGGCGTCGCCCACGTTGACGTCTTCGGTGAGGCTCTTCAGCGTGGTGGAGCAGATGTCCTTGGTGCCGGGAACGTCCTCGGTGGTGATGGTGAAGGTGTCACCCACGGCGAGGGCGTGCGGGCCGTCAACGAACCGGCCCAGGCGGATCTTGGGTCCCTGGAGGTCAGCCATGATGGCCACCGGCTTGCTCAGCTCGGCCGCTGCCTTGCGGACGTTCTCGTAGGTGTTGTCATGCACGGTGTAGTCGCCGTGGCTCATGTTCATCCGTGCGACGTCAACACCGGCTTCGAGCACCGCGAGGGTGTTTTCGTAGCTGGCAATTGCCGGGCCGAACGTAGCCACAATTTTCGCGCGTCTCATATACCTGCCTTTGTATTCTGTTGTGTGGATTTTGATCACGGAAACACCCGCCCGCGTTACCCCGGCGGGTGTTTCTGTTCCCGCGCTGTGCTACAGGAGGCTTGTTCCGATGTCTCTGCCGATTTGCCGGAGCAACGTGGCCGAGAGGTGAGGGTCTTTGGAGGAGTCCAGATCGGTGTAGTCCGCCAGGGTGTAAACCCGGGTGAGGGCCATTTCAGACCATCGCTCCTTGGGAAGCAGTGAGCGGCCGGCGACAGCGATGATGGGGCGGGTGCCTGACCTTCGCGCAACAGCGGCGGGCAGTTTCCCTGCCAGGGTTTGTTCGTCGATGCTGCCTTCGCCGGTTATCACCACATCGCAGCTGTCTTTGCGGGTGTTGAAGTCCAGCAGGTCCAGGAAGTAGTCGGCTCCGGATACCTGTGTGGCGCCGAGCAGCAGGCAGGCGTAGCCGATGCCGCCGGCGCTTCCGGCGCCTTCATGTGCTGCCAGTGATTCCGCGTCGGCGAATCCGGCTTCGGCCATTTTGGTCACGAAGTGCCTCAGGCCGTCATCGAGGAAGGCGACCTCCTCCGCTGCGGCACCCTTTTGTGGGCCGAAGACCGCGGGTGCGCCGTGGGGGCCGCGGAGGGGGTTGTGGACGTCGCTCGCGACGACAAGTTCGGTGTCCTGAAGTTCCGGGAGCGCGGTGCGGTGAACGGACCGGATCTGTCCCAACGCTCCTCCGCTGCCGTAGAGCTGGCGTCCTTCGGAGTCGTGGAAGCTGTAGCCCAGGGCGGTGAGCATTCCCATTCCGCCGTCGGTACTGGCGCTGCCGCCCAGTGCCAGGACGATCCTTGCAGGGTTAAGGCTGAGCGCGAACAGGACGGCTTCGCCGAATCCGCGGCTGGAGGAGTTCAATGCCTCCAGTTTGCCTTCGGGCAGCAGTCCGAGTCCGCAGGTGTTGGCCACCTCGACGACGGCGGTGGTGCCGTCGAAAGCGATGCTGGAATGGACG
>NZ_JARHXQ010000203.1:0-14637 GCF_029222765.1 Arthrobacter sp. Cr_A7
GCACCGCCGTCGTACCTGCCCTAGTGGGGTTCAGGCGGCAGGCGTATCCTGTTCACGCCAAGGCACATCCGCCCAGCGTGAGAGGGGAAGTTTATGACCATCCCGCCAGTGCACGAACCTGAGCCGTTCCCGCCCGAGCCCGGGCCATCTCCTGATCCCACCCAGCCTGGCCATCCGGGGCCGCCGGCTCCGAATCCGTTCCCCACTCCCGAGCCGCCGGGCCCGCTGCCGGTGCCGGACCCCGGTCCTGCACCGCTCCGCCCGGACCCGACCAGGAGCTAGAAACGCGCTTTCGAGGGGCTCTTCACGCACGCTGAAGGGCCCCTCAGCCATGTCTGCAGCCGCCGAAAAATCTTCCGAAAATTCTCTGCCTGACCGCTTGCGGATCTCCTTCTGCGGTGCTAAAAAATCTATATCAGCCAATACAGATCGGCTGGTAACCAAAAATGTGTTGGACCGTCTCTTACGAGGAGGGAAGCCATGTTGATGCGAACCGATCCGTTCCGCGAGCTGGACAGGCTGGCCCAGCAGGTCCTCGGTACGGCAGCGCGTCCGGCAGCCATGCCGATGGACGCATGGCGTGAGGGCCAGGAATTTGTTGTCGCCTTTGATCTGCCCGGCGTCGCAGCGGATTCAGTGGATCTGGATGTGGAACGGAATGTCCTGACGGTACGGGCCGAGCGTCCGGACCCCGCGGGCAAGGACACCGAGTTGATCGCCTCTGAGCGGCCGCGCGGCGTGTTCAGCCGCCAGCTGATCCTCGGGGACACCCTGGATACGGACAACGTCAAGGCCAGCTACGACGCCGGTGTCCTGACGCTGCGGATTCCTGTCGCCGAGAAGGCCAAGCCGCGCAAGATCGAGATCGAAACGAAGGGGGCAAAGCAAGAGATTGCCGCATAGTTTCGACCCCAGAATCGGGACGTCGGGTACTGATTGTTGACTGCCTCTTTGGGCGGATGGCCATTCTGAGCACGCCACAGCGCTTACGCGCACCGGCAGGTTACGCCTGAACTTCCCGATACGGTGGCCCCCGGATTCGTCCGGGGGCCATCTGCATGTTGAACGCGGCGGGAGAACGCAACGCGGGGTCAGGTCCGGCCCAATACGGTCGGGATATGGGGCCAAAAGTGACCCCGCGTTGCTTTCGTGAGGGGGCGTCAGGTGTTGAGTTCAAGCATCAGTGCGGGAAGTTCGTCGGCGAGTTCGCGGGCCAGGAAGCCGAGCGGTCCCAGGCGGCTGGCCAGGCGGTCGGCGGCCGCGGCATGCAGATGCGTCCCCCAGCACGCGGCCTGGGCGCCGCTGGTTCCGCGGGCCCGCAATCCGGCGATGGCACCGGCCAGAACATCACCGCTGCCGGAAGTCCCCAGCCCGCCGTACCCGGTGGTGATCTTCCACATCTCGGATTCCTCGGGAGCGTCGCCGGGCGGCCGCGCAATCAGGCCCTGGCAGCTCACCACGGCGTCGAACCGGCGGGCCACCGACGCCACATCGGCTTCCAGGTCCTCGATGTCCCGCCCCAGCAGGACCGCCGCCTCTTTGGGATTCGGCGTCAGGATCAGCCGGCCCCGCCACGGCTCCAGCTGATCTTCGAGCTTGACCAGGCCGCCCAGGGCGTAGGCATCGAGTACGACGGCGGGACCTCCAGAGCCGTCCGGCCCGCCGTCGGATTCCTCCCGCTCCAGGAGCAACCGCAGCATCTCCTCCGCGAGGTCCGGGTCGTCCAGCCCCGGGCCAATAAGAATTGCATCGGCACGCTCAAGGTACGACGAGATGCGGTCCAGGCCCTCGCCCGTCACGGACCCGTCGGCAGTTTCCGGCAGTCCCATGGCCCCGCATTCGGGCAGCGCAACCCCCACCTGCGCCGCCACGGATTCCGCAACGGCCAGTGTCAGCTTTCCGGCACCCGCACGCAAGGCTGCGGTACCGGCGAGCAGGGCAGCCCCCGGCGTTGCCCGGGCCCCGCCGATCACCAGCACCGAACCGCGCGAGTATTTGTCCTCGCCCGGCGCAGGCAGTGGCCAGTCCCGCAGCAGCGACGGGGTCACAAGGGTAGGGGAACCGGAATCACTTCGGGTGGACACTGGAGTCCCCCGCATGCTCGGTGACTGTGACACCCTGTTCGGCCAGGTGGTCCGCCACGTTGAAGCTCTCAAGCGTCCATGGTCCCTCGCCGGACGGGCGCACGTAGCGTGTCAGGGACGCGTTGAGGACCGAGGTGCTGGCCGCGAGGTCAAGGATTTCCCGTTCAGTCATGCCTTCCAGGACGTACCTGAACAGCAGGATCACGGCGTCGTGGCACACGAGCATGACCCGGTGCCCGGTGCCGAGGTTGTTCAGTTCGTCCAGGACCGAGCGCAGCCGGAGGGCCACGTCGGCCCAGGATTCCCCGCCCGGGGGCCGGTAGTACAGCTTGCCCAGCCACTCCCGGCGCTCGGCTTCCTCCGGGTAACGCGCCTCGACGCCCCGCCGGGTGAGCCGGTCCAGGATGCCCAGTTCACGGTCCCGCAGCCGTTCGTCGGTCCGCACTTTCGCACGCCAGCCCGCAGTTTCCACCGCGATCTCCGCCGTCTGCAGTGCCCGTGCGTAAGGGGAGGAGAAAACAGCATCCGGCCGGAACTCCTCGGCGATCCGGGCCAGCGCCGTCCCCAGCGCCTTGGCCTGGTCCCGCCCGGTATCGGACAGGTTCACGTCCGCATCACGGGCGGGCACATCGATGACTTCCGCCCCCGCCAGCCGCGCCTCCGTGGCGGCAACGTTGCCTTCGCTCTCGCCGTGCCGGATCAGCAGCAGCTCCACCGCGCCGGCCTCCTGCACTGCCTGTGTCAGCCCGTCGTCGTTCACGAAAACCACCCCGTCCGCTTGCCTTGCCGAATGCAGGAACACTACCAGCGGCGTACCCACGGGGCCGGAAAAATAAACGGACGACGGCGGTTCGCCGCGGCTACCGCTCCGGCGTCAGCACCTTGGAGAACACCGTGGCTCCGTTGGCGTTGCGCAGGCTCACGGTGAAGGTGTCGTCATCCAGCTGGACGTGCCCGAAGAACTGGTTCTCGCCGTCGCGCGGCGATTCGCCCGGGAAACGGCCGGCCTTGGAGAACACCACCTCGGGACCGAACGTGCCGTCCATGGCGTTCGGGCCGAAGGACCCGGCCGCGATGGGGCCGGCCACAAACTCCCAGAACGGATCGAAGTCGGTGAAGGCAGCGCGCTCGGGCGAGTAGTGGTGGGCGGCGCAGTAGTGGACGTCGGCGGTCAGCCACACCACGTTCTTCACGCGGTTCCGCTTGAATGCGCTGAGCACCCCGGCGATCTCCAGCTCACGGCCCAGCGGCGCACCGGCGTCGCGGTTCGCCAGGCTCTCCTGGTTGACGGCACCGTCTGGAACGATGATGCCCAGCGGCAGGTCCGCGGCGATGACCTTCCAGGTGGCCTTCGACGCCGACACCTCACGGATCAGCCAGTCCACCTGCTCCTGCCCCAGGATGGACGTGGCGTACGGCTCCTTGCCGTCCGTGTTGGGGGATTTGAACGTGCGCATGTCCAGGCAGAAGATGTCCAGCTGCGGGCCGCGGGAAATCTTCCGGTAGATGCGGGCGGGCTGGTACTGGCCGGCGTCGTCGAACGTTCCCGGCCGCCACAGCGCGGCGGAGTCCGCGATCGGCATGTTCTCCTGCCAGGCCTGCCGGCCGCGGGCGGCGAGGGTGTTGACGTCGCGGACGGTATACCGGGGGTCGTCCAGGATTTCGCCGGGGTACCAGTTGTTGGTGGTCTCGTGGTCGTCCCAGTTGGCGATGACGGGCACGTCGGCGAACATCGCGCGCATGTTGGCGTCCATCGAGTTGTAACGGTGCCGGCCGCGGTATTCGGTGAGCGTTTCGGCCACCTTGGACACCTCCTCCGTGACGAGGTTCCGCCACACCTGCCCGTCCTTCTCCACCACGGTTTCGGTTAGCGGCCCGTCAGCATAGACGGTGTCGCCCGAGTGGATGAAGAAGTCCGGCCGCGTCTGGTGCATGGCGCGGTAGCCGCGCATCCCGCCGATGTCCTCGTTGATGCCCCAGGCCTTGGCCGGCGGTGTCGCCGGTCCACACAAAGCTTTGGGCGGACGACGGCGGGACGTCGCCGCCAGCGCTCGTCCCGCCGGTGCGGCCCTTGCCGTTGTACGTCCCGGCGTCGGGGGCCGTGCGGAAGGTTCCGCGGACCGTCTCGCCGGCCGCGCCGCCGTCGTCCTCGAAGCTGATCTCGAGCGCGAACCGGGTGTTGGACGGGAGGTTCCCGGCATGGATCTTGGCCGTGAAGTCGGACGCCTGGGTGGCCCGCGGGCCGCGGAGGGTGCGCTCAAAGGCGCCCCGCCCGCGCAGGATCTCCCCGCCGTCGTTCACTGCCCGCAGGACGGCGGTCATCCGGCCGGTGCCGGAGGCACGCGACCACAGCACGGCCGAATCCGACGTCACGTCCCCGGTGGCGATGCCGCTGGGAAGGGTGAGCCGGTTGCGGACCAGCGCCACGCCGGCGGGGGACTGGCGGGTGGTCTGTGCCTGGGTGGCGGCCGGAACGGAGGCCAGGGCGGCGGCGAGGACGGAGCCCTTGACGATGGTGCGGCGGGAAATTTCAGTACGGGAGTTCGACGTCATGCCCTCAGGCTGTCGCCGCCCGGCGCACGGATCCTTTCCCGCGGGTGAACGGCCGGTAAGCCCGGGTTGAACAGCGGTGCGGGCCCAGAGGCGGGCGCCCATGCGCAGTGAAGCCCGGGCTCGCTGCGCAGGGACAGTCCCTGCGCACTGAACCCGGCGCTCACTGCACTGGCTATAGTCTTACGGCCTCGCGAACTCGGCGATCCGGCCTTCCCGCAGTGCCGCGCCGACGGCTGCGACGCCACCGTAATCGGGGAACAGCACGGACTGCCCGGCAACAAACCCGGCACCCGCCGTCGGGAGGGTCATGGTGCCGATCGCATTCACGTCCAGGTTGCGGAGGCTGTAAGCGAGGATGGCGGCCTGGACCGGGTCAAAAGCCCTGTCCACGGTAAGGCAGCAGGAGGCGAAGTCCACCAGCCCGCGGACGGCGTTGACGTCGTTCAGGGCGCCGCCGGCGGTGAGCCGGGCCAGGATGGCGCGGAGCAGGATCTGCTGGTTGCGGACCCGCTGGAAGTCGCCGTCCACGAACGCGTACCGTTCCCGCGAGAACTCAAGCGCGGACTGCCCATCCAAATGGTTCACGCCGGCGGCGAAGACGTGCCCGGTATCGTGCGTGGACTGGAATGCGATGGGCACGTTGACATCGATCCCCCCAAGCCCGTCGACCAGGACCTTGAGCCCGTGGAAGTCCATCATCAGGGTGTGGTCGATGGCGATCCCCAGCAGCGACTGGACGGCGGCGGTCTGCATGTCGATGCCGCCGTACTGCAGGCCCGAGTTGATCTTGGCCCCGCCGAAACCGGGGATATCCACCCACGTGTCCCTGTTGATCGAGACGACATAGAGCGACCTCCGGTCAGCCGGGACATGGACCACCATCAGGGTGTCGGCGCGCTGGTCCTGGGGTTGGCCCGTTGCCGCCGTGTGGGCTGCTGCCTCCCTCGCATTTCCACGCATGTCGCTGCCGATCACCAGCACGTTCATGGGTGCAGCGGGCAGCTCCGGGATTGGAGGAGGCGGCGGTGGAGGCGGCGGAGGCGCGGGGGTGGTTTCCGTCGGCGTCTCCGACGGCGTGGGGCTGGGTGTTTCGCTTTGCGTTTGGGTGGCCGCCGGCTGGGCTTCGGACCCGGCGCGGTTCAGGCTGACGACTGCGACGACGGCCGCTGCCGCCAGCACCAGCGCCAGCAGTGCCGCGATCCAGCGCCGCCGACCGTGGGCCACCCATGCGAGGCCGTGCGGATGCGTGTCGGAAGGGCCGGGTCCCGTGGCCCCGGATGGGTCAGAACCGCCTGGCATGCTCATGGTGCCGTCACCTCATCGTGTTGGGTGGGATCAGTGTCCGCCCACCAACCCCCCGTTGGCTACAGACTTATCCAAACTGTCACCTGGGAGTGCGAGAGAGACTCCCGCAATGGCATTGTGGGCAGCCAACACGATGTTTTCCCGTCCGCCGGGGTGCCGCCGAGAACGCGGGAACGGAGCGTGGACGCCGGAACGTTACAGCGTGGTGGACGCGTTCCCGCGAACCGGGGCGTTAAGGCGGGCGTGGCGGAGGATGGAAACGATGGCGGGGGCCATCTCGTCCTCCATCTGCCGGTACACCTCCGGCGCGCGCCGGTAGGGGTCCACGATGTCGTTGTCGATGGCGTCGGCCGGCAGGGCGAGGTGCCGCACCCCGGCGGCCCGGGCCGGCAAGCCCCGCCAGAAGGCGGCGTTGGCACCCAGCCAGTCGCCGTCGTCGTACTCCTCCGCAACGGGTGGGCCTGCAGCGGCCTCAGCGCGGGTGTCCAGGACGTCGAGCATGCGGGCGAACTCCCGGATGGTGAACGTCCGCTTCAGCAGCGACGCGTCCAGCTGCAGCACTTCGCCGCGGTGCCCGGAGGTCATGGTGAGCACCAGGTCCACCCCGCGCAGGATCTTCGGGCTCAGCTGGCGGGCCACGAAGTTCTCCGGGTCGCCGCCGAAGGTGCGGACAATGTCGGCCGAGATGGGCTGCATGGGATCGCCCACCATGGCCCGCGTGCCCGCGCTGGTCACCTGGAAGCCGCCCGGCACCACCTGGTTGAGCCCTGCCTGCAGCAGCCGCTCGGCCACGGGGGAGCGGCAGATGTTGCCGGTGCAGACGGTCAGGATTCTTACTGGTGCGGATGTATCCAAGGAGATTTCTCTTTTCCCAGCCGGTGCACGGACCGTTCAGCCCGTGCATTTCAACTTAACACGCCCCGCCCCAACGCCCCCTCATATCCTGCGGCCCGCCACACCCCGACGCTCTATCACCTTTCGCGACTAAACCGCGGACGCTCTATCACCTCCTGCGGCTAAACCAGCGACGCTCTATCACCTTTCGCAGCTTTTTCCCCGATCCTCTCGCACTACCAATTCATTTGCCATCCCAGCACCATGGAGTATGCGGAGAAAGGCACCATGACATGACTGCAAGCCGTATCGAACGCGACTGCGTGATTTCCGGCGGCGGGCCGGCGGGCATGGTGCTCGGTTACCTGCTCGCGCGCGCCGGCCTGCGTGTCACCGTGCTTGAGAAGCATGCGGACTTTTTGCGGGACTTCCGTGGTGACACCGTGCACCCCTCCACGGTGACCCTTCTCGGCGAACTCGGGCTCAGGGAAAAGTTCCTGGAACTGCCGCTCACCCGCCTGCCGACCATGGACGCGGTGATTGACGGCCAGCGCCTCACCATCGTGGACTTCTCCACCCTTCCGGCGCCTGACAACTTCCTGGTCCTCGCGCCCCAGTGGGACTTCCTGAACTTCCTGGCCCGCGAGGTGGCGGCGTTTCCCAACTTCGAGCTGCGCATGCTCACCGAGGCCACCGGGCTGATCATCGAGGACGGCCAGGTGCGCGGGGTGCGGGCCACATCACCTGGCGGTCCGCTTGAAATCCGCGCAACCCTCACCGTTGCCGCCGACGGACGCGCTTCGGCCCTCCGTGCCGCTGCCGGGATGGTTCCGGAGGAGTTCGGGGTGCCCATCGACGTGCTGTGGTTCGGCCTTCCCAAACCGCCGGAGGCGCCGCCCCCTACCCTGGGATACCTGTCCCGGCGGGGGATGGTCCTGACGATTGACCGCGGCGACAGATACCAATCGGGCATGGTCATTCGGAAAGGCGGTTTTGACCAGCTTCGCGGCGCGGGAATCGAAGGCCTTCGCGAGCAGATCACCCACGCTGCGCCCGTACTGCGGCCGGTGGTCGGCAGCCTCACCGACTGGGAGCAGGTCAAGCTGCTGACCGTCCAGATCAACCGGCTCCGGCGCTGGTACCGTCCCGGGTTCATCGCGATCGGCGATGCCGCCCACGCAATGTCCCCAGTGTTCGGCGTCGGCGTGAACTTCGCGATCCAGGACGCGGTGGCCCTATCCAACGCCATCGCTGCAGACCTCGCGGCCGGAGCGGTTCCGACGGCGACACTCGCCCGGGTGCAACGGCGGCGGGAATGGCCAGTGAAGGTCATGCAGCGGCTGCAACGCAACGCCCACAGAGTGATCGTCAGGGCAACCACCGGCAGCCGGATCGCGCCCCGCTGGGCGGTTCGGCTTCTCCGGGCGGCCTCACCACTGCTGCGCCGCTTCACCGCCCGCTTCATCGGCATCGGCGTCCTCCCCGAACACGTCAAAAGCCGGGACGCCTGACCCTGTTTGCGCCGCTCCGACGCTCTCTCACCTTTCGCAGGTTAAGCAGCAACGCTCTCTCGCTTTCTTCTCGAAAGTGAGAGAGCGTCGCCCGGAATGATGCAAAAGGTGAGAGAGCGTCCGGGGGTAGGGCCGGTCAGAGGCCGGCCAGGAGTTCCTTCATCTCGGCGATCTCGGATTCCTGGGCCGCGACAATATCGCGGGCGAGCTGGATGGATTCGGGGTACTTGCCGGCGCCGATCTCCTGTTGTGCCATGTCAACGGCTCCTTCGTGGTGCCCGATCATCTGCTCCAGGAACAGCCGCACGGCGTCCGCTCCCGACGCGGCTTTGAGCTTATCGATACCGTCGTCGTCCACCATGCCGGACATCCCGTGCCCGGAGTGGTCACCCATCACGGGCGCGTTCCAGCTTTTGAGCCAGCCGGTCATGGTCTCGATTTCCGGGGCCTGGGCATCCTTGATTTTGGTTGCCAGGGCCGTGATCTCCGCGGGCAGGCCCGGCTTCGCCAGGACGATGTCGCTCATCTCCACGGCCTGGGCGTGGTGCGGAATCATCATCTGGGCGAACATGATGTCCGCCTGGTTATGCTCGGCGCCGGCATCCGGCATCATGCTGGACATCGGGCTGGAGCTGGCATGGCCGCTGCCGTGCATGCCGTTGCTGCCGGGATTTCCGGAGTCGGCGGCGCACCCGGCAAGGCCGAGCGAGGCTGCCAGGACGGCAGCAATGGACAGGGCTTTGATCTTCTTGTTCACGTGAAATGTCCTTCAGGAAAGTAACTGGACTGGGTCGTTAATTGCGTGCTGGAGCACGCTGCGCAGTCCGCTTTACGTCCGGCTGATGGACAGTTCGCAGGGCGTGGGGCTCGCCGGGACGTACGAGTAAATGCTTGCCCCACCGAGGCGACCCGCAGGGACCGGGGCGGCGGCGACGGATCGCTCGGGAGGGGCGACGGTGAGCGATCCGGCCTTGGCCAGCGGGACGCAAGACGTACCGGAGGTATGCATTCCCGAGCAGGAACCTTCGCACGACGGCGGTGCAAGGCTTGGCTGCGCCGCGTGCCCCGGGCGGTCTGCAGCAGGGTGCGCGTCCGTGGAGTAGTGCGCAGCGGTGTGCCGCGGTGCAGAGCTGTGGTCACGCGGGGCGTCGGCATCCTGCACCACTGTTCCGTGAGTAACGGGGTGCGACGCGTGCGCAGAATGGCTGGCCGTCATCACGTGCATGCCGAGGATTCCGGCCACGATCACCAAAAGACCTGCCAGCACTGTGGCCCTGCCCAGGAGGGCCGCCACGCCGTGCATGGATCCAGGCATTGGCGGTTCCTCCTTTCGGCAGGTCGGGTCAGGTGACCACGGGTGATGGGGCGTTGCGTGAATAGCGGCGGAAGGTGATGGGGCGTTCTGTCTAACGTACCGCCGCGGGGTTCAGTTTCAGGCGCCGGAGCAGCTGGGCGTTCAGCGCCACCACGATGGTGGACGCGGACATCAGCACGGCACCGGCCGCAGGGGAGAGGACAATCCCGGCGAATGCCAGGACGCCCGCGGCCAACGGCACGGACAGGACGTTGTAGCCGGTGGCCCACACCAGGTTTTGCCACATCTTCCGGTAGCTCGCCCGGGACAGGTCCACCATGGACAGCACGGCCCGCGGGTCGTTGCCGGCCAGCACCACGCCGGCGGACTCCATGGCCACGTCCGTGCCGGCGCCGATCGCGATGCCCACTTCGGCCCGTGCCAGCGCCGGGGAGTCGTTGACGCCGTCGCCCACCATGGCAACCTTCAGGCCGCGTGCCTGGAGTTCGGCCACCTTCTTGTCTTTGTCCGCGGGCAGTACCTCGGCGAACACCTCGTCGATGTTCAGGTCGGCAGCCACGGCTTGCGCCACCTGCCGGGCGTCGCCGGTGACCATGGCCACCTTGATGCCGCGGTTCTGCAGCGCCGCAACGGCCTGCCGCGATTCCGCCCGCACCGCATCCTCGAGGCTGACCGCCCCCAGGACGCGGCCGGCGTTGTCCATCACATGCAGGACGGCGGCACCGCGGTCCATCCACCCCCGGGTGGTGGTGGCCAGTGCGGAAGGTTCGACGGCGGCGAGCTCGCGCAGGAGCGCGGGGCCGCCGACGTGAACGGTCCGGCCGTCCACAGTAGCCCGGACACCGCGCCCGGTCAGTGAGCTGAAGCCGCTGGCGGCGGGCAGTGCAAGGCCACGGCGGGCTGCGGCGCGGACGATGGCCCGTGCCACGGGGTGCTCGCTGTCGGATTCGACGGCGGAGGCCAGGGCCAGCAGTTCATCGGCCTCCACGCCGGGCGCGGCGGCCACGTCTTTCAGCTCGGGCGCGCCCGTGGTGAGGGTGCCGGTCTTGTCGAAGAGGACAACGTCGATGGTCCGCATCCGCTCCAGCGCCATCCGGTTCTTGATCAGCACGCCGGCCCGGGCTGCCTGTTCGGTGGAGATGGCGATGACCAGCGGAATGGCCAGGCCCAGGGCGTGCGGGCAGGCGATCACCAGCACGGTGACGGTGCGGGTGACGGCCTCCGGGACGCTGCCCAGCAGGGTCCAGGCGATGAAGGTCAGGACGCCGGCCACGGTGGCGAAGTAGAACAGGAAAGCTGCGGCCCTGTCAGCCAGGGCCTGGGCCCGCGAGGACGAGGCCTGGGCTTCCGCCACGAGGCGCTGGATCCCGGCGAGGGCGGTGTCATCACCCACGGCGGTCACCCGGACCCGGACGCTGGTGTCCGTGGCGACGGTACCGGCAACAACCGTGTCGCCGGGGCCGCGGGCTACGGTTTTGGACTCACCGGTGATCATCGACTCGTCGAACTCGGCCTGCCCGTCCACCACGGTCCCGTCGGCCGGCATCCGTGCGCCGGAGCGGACCAGGACCAGGTCATCGGGCCGGAGTTCGGAGACGGCGACGGTCTCCGTGCCGCCGTCGGTGATCCGTTCCGCTTCATCGGGCAGCAGCGCGGCCAGGGCGTCCAGTGCGCCCTGCGCCGATCCCAGCGCCCGCATTTCGATCCAGTGGCCCAGCAGCATGATGGCCACCAGCAGGGCGAGCTCCCACCAGAAGTCGAGGTCGAAGCCGCCGATTCCAAGGCTCGTGATCCAGGAGGCGGCGAACGCCACGGTGATCGCCATGGCGATCAGCAGCATCATGCCCGGCCGGCGGTCCTTCAGCTCCTGCAGCCCGCCTTTGACGAACGGTTGCCCGCCGTAAAGGAAAATCACGGTTCCCAGGACGGGCGGGATCCAGGCGGAACCCGGGAACATCGGGGCCATGTAGCCGAAGATGTGGCCCACCATGGGGCTGAAGTAGACCACGGGGACGGACAGTGCCAGCGTGAGCCAGAACCGGTTCTTGAACATCGCGGTGCTGTGGCCGGCGTGCTGCCCATGGGTGTGGACGGTGTGGTCATCGCTGTTGTGCTGCGCATGGCTGGCGCCGTGTATGTGGCCGGCAGGGGCCGACTGCATGTGCGCTTCGGTCAGCGTACGGCCTTCCTGGCTGCCGTCGTCGTGATGGTGGTGCTGGGTATGGTCTTGCATGGTTTCCTCCTCGGAGGACAGTCGCGGCTGTCAGAAGCGACGCGGAAGGTGAGAGAGGGTCGCCCGGATCACTGCGAAAAGTGAGAGAGCGTCGCCCGGATTACTGCGGAAGGTGAGAGAGCGTCGGGGCGGGGGTGTCGGCGTCGGGTGTTTCGGCGTCGGGTGTTTCGGCGGCGCCGTGGGGGATGACGACGGCGGCAGGGGCCTTGGGTGCGCTGCCTGCGGGCGGACAGCAGCTGCAGCCGGAGGAGGCGGCCAGGGGGAGTGCTGTGCGGTGTTCGAGGTTCATGTCAGTTCCATTCCTTGGCGAAGGAGCATTCCTTGCTGGAGAAGCGGGGTGCTGGGGTTGAACGGCTGTGAAGGCGGTGCTGGGCACCGGCCGGGACATACCACTTCACTGACAACACCTTCAATATACCCCCCGGGGGTATAGCAGTCAAGGCTCTGATTGGCCTGCTTCTGACGGGTGTTCCCGTCATGCGGGCGTCCGGCCCTATCCACTGCGGCCCGCTCCGGCCATACTGGTAGGAACGCCCACGGAGCCACCAGGCCTGCTGCGGGCGCGCTGGATGCTACATGGAGGTGGCCCCGTGACTGACCTGAACGGCCCTTATACGTTTTCGAGTGCCCTTGGTGACAACGAATGCGTCGCGGGGACTTTTCATGTGGACATGGACGGGATGAAGATCCACTGGTCGGACGGCATGTACCAGCTGCACGGATACCAGCGGGGCGAGGTGGTCCCCACCCTGGACCTGCTGTACGCCCACAAGCACCCGGAGGACCGGCCCAAATGCGAGGCCATCGTGGCCCAGGTGGCGCAGACCGGCGGCTACTTCTGCATGTACCACCGCATCATTGACGCCCGCGGACGGACCCGGCGGGTACTCACCTCCGGCGACGGAATCATGAACGATGAAGGCGTGGTCACCGTGATCGAAGGGGTCATGGTGGACCTCACCACCACCTTGCAGCGCGAAACGGAGCAGATCGCCCGCGACGCCGTCCTCGGTGCCACGTCCACCCGCAGCATCATTGACCAGGCCCGCGGCATCCTCATGGGCCAGCTGAAGATGGGCGCCGACGACGCATTCAAGATGCTGGTGAGCACCAGCAGCCACCGGAACGTCAAGCTCGTGGTGGTGGCCGCGGAGCTGGTACAGCTGGCCAACTCCGCCGAAACCCAGAGCTACCTGGACACCGCCGTCAGGGCCATCCAGGCCGAGGGCCGGGTCTCTCCCGCCGGCCGGCGCCGGGCGAGCTAGCCGGAACCGTCGGCACTGCCCCCCGCGGCGCTTCCGTGATCCGGCATTTTCATGCCGGCGGCAGGGCCCGTACTATGGACGGAAGGTGCGCCGGGAAGTCTGGTCGGCATGATTTTGTCGACTCCACATGTTAGGACGCCTTCATGAGCTCCACGCCGCCATCAACACCGCCGCCAGCCGCTCCCCGCGGATCCACGATCCTGTCCCGCGGCTCTTATGCCGAGGCACTGCGCATCGGCGAGATCCTCCGCAAGGAAACCGTGGGCGGCGCCCTCCTGGTGATTGCGGCGGTGATCGCACTGGTTTGGGCCAACTCCCCGGCATCGGACAGCTACTTCGCGTTCCGCGACTTCAAGGTGGGCTACGAGCCCTGGCACCTTGAGCTGAGCCTGGGGGCGTGGGCAGCCGACGGGCTACTGGCCATCTTCTTCTTCCTGGTGGGCCTGGAACTGAAGCGCGAGTTCGTGGCCGGGGACCTGCGGCAGATCAGCAAGTCGATCGTCCCCGTCGCCGCCGCCGCGGGAGGCGTGGTGGTCCCGGCAGCGATCTACGCCGTCGTGAACCTCACCAGCCCGGAGACGCTCCGCGGCTGGGCCATCCCCACCGCCACGGACATCGCCTTTGCTGTCGCGGTGCTGGCCATCATCGGTTCCCACCTGCCCAGCGCACTGCGGATCTTCCTGCTGACACTGGCCGTGGTGGACGACCTTATCGCCATCAGCATCATCGCGTTCTTCTACACCACGGACATCCAGGTCACGCCCCTGCTCCTGGCCCTGGTTCCGCTGGCGCTGTACACCTTCCTGGCCCAGAAGTACCGGCATTTCTTCGGGCGCAAGGCGGCCGCGGCCTGGTTCATCCTGCTGCCGCTGGGAGTTGTTGTGTGGGCGCTGGTGCATGCGTCCGGCATCCACGCCACGGTGGCCGGTGTGCTGCTGGGCTTTGCCGTCCCCGTTATCCATTCGCGGGCCAACAGCGGTCCCGACGCCGGGCCCGGTCTGGCCGAAATCTTCGAGCACCGGTTCCGGCCCATCTCCGCCGGCATCGCGGTCCCCATCTTCGCGTTCTTCTCCGCCGGGGTGGCCGTGGGCGGCTGGGAAGGCCTGCGCTCAGCGCTCGCGGACCCGGTGGCCCTGGGCATCATCGTTGGCCTGGTGCTGGGCAAACCGATCGGCATCCTGGGCACCACCTGGGTCCTGACGAAGGCCACCAGGGCCAGCCTGGACAGCTCGTTCAAGTGGATCGATATCTTCGGTGTGGCGCTCCTGGCAGGCATCGGCTTTACGGTGTCACTGCTGGTGGCCGAGCTCAGCTTCGGCCACGGGAGCCTGCATGACGACCACGCCAAGGTGGGAATCCTCACGGCGTCCCTGCTTGCCGCCGTACTGTCCACGCTGGTGCTGCGCACAAGGAACCGCCAGTACCGCGCCGCCGAGGAGCTGGAGAAGATCGACGCAGACCGGGACGGCATTCCGGACGTCTACCAAAACCGCCCCTGACAACAGCAACGCGAGGTCACTCCCTGCCCAGTGTTCGC
>NZ_JARHXQ010000204.1:0-11087 GCF_029222765.1 Arthrobacter sp. Cr_A7
GCACCGGCGGTACTTATTGCCGTCAGGAACGGCGACAGCACCTGGACCCACGCGGCCGGCGTCCGGAACCTTGAGACCCGGGAACGGGCGACGGTCAGCGATCCCGTCCAGATCGGCGGCATCACCGAGTCGATGGTGGCTGTCTCAGTTGTGAAGCTGGCCGAGGAGGGCAAGCTTGACCTCGATGCCCAGGTCAGCGCCTACCTTCCTGAATTCGGAACGGTGCTGCGTCCCCCCGGGCCCGTCACCGTGCGGCAGCTCCTGACTCATGAATCAGGAATCCCCGATTTCTCCATTCCCTTGCTGGCGTCAGGGAGGTGGGAGGAGACGATGCACCGGCCGCTCAGCCTCGAACAGCAGCTGGCTGTGGCCGCCACCGTGCCCTGGCAGGGCAGGCTGGCGAACGTTTTCGACTACTCGCGGTCCAACTACGCGTCCCTCGCCCTCATCGTCCAGCGCCTCCGCGGACAAACGATTGGGCGCGTCCTGGCCGCCGATGTCGCCGGGCCGCTGGGCCTGGAGACCACCCGGCTGGGGAACGGGCGCCCACCGCCCGCAATGGTCCACGGCTACATCACGGTCGAAGGGAAGCGCGTGGACGTGGCCCGGCCGGATTGGCTCGGGGAACTCCCCTCCGCCGGCGCCGTCTCCACGGTGGAGGAAGTCAACGGGTTCTATGGCGCGCTGCTGGAGGGCAGGCTGCTGGCACCGGAATCAGTAGAGGCCATGAAGGGCAGCTACACGCAGTATTACGGTTTTGCCCTGCGTCGCTGGAATGACACCTGCAACAACCGTTTCTACTATGGGCTTCCCGGGGACGTGGACGGCTACGGCACCATCTCCATGACCAGCGAGGACGGCAGGAAGCAACTGACGGTGTCAGTTGCCTACCCGCCGGCACCGCCCACGCTGGACCTCAACCCGCTGATCCTTGAACTGCAGGACGTCGCCCAGACGGCGTTGAACAGCCTGTGCTGAGGGAGCAGCCGCCCATCCCTTTAGACTCAGGTACCGGGTTTGAGGACCACCTTGATGCAGCCGTCCTCCTTCTTCTGGAACTTCTCATACAGCGCCGGCGCGCCCTCCAGGCCCGAACGGTGGGTGACCAGGTCCATCACACCCAGCGGATCGGCGTCGTCCTCCACGAGCGGCAGCAGGTGATCAGTCCAGTTCCGCACGTTGCACTGGCCCATCCGCAGCTGGATCTGCTTGTCGAACATGGTGAGCATCGGCATGGGGCTCGCCTGGCCGCCGTACACGCCGCTCAGTGACACGGTCCCGCCGCGCCGCACAGCATTAATGGAGGTGTGCAATGCTGCCAGCCGGTCCACGCCCGCGGTTTCCATCGCCTTCTGCGCCAGCTTGTCCGGCAGCAGCCCCAGTGCCTGATGCGCGAAGCCGGCGACAGGGGAACCATGTGCTTCCATGCCGACGGCGTCAACGACGGCGTCGGGGCCCCTTCCGGACGTCATGTCCCGCAGTTCGTCCGCAATCGTCTTCGTGTAGTCGAACGTTTCCACGCCGTGCCGCGCGGCCATGTCCCGGCGTTCCGGAACGGGGTCCACGCCCACCACGCGGTAGCCGCGCTGCACGCCGATCCGTCCTGCGAACTGGCCTACGGGTCCCAGCCCGAAGACGGCAAGGGTTCCGCCGGGCGGGACGTTGGCGTACTCCACGGCCTGCCATGCTGTGGGAAGGATGTCGGAGAGGAACAGGTAGCGCTCGTCGGGAAGCTCTGTTCCCACTTTTATGGGGCCGTAATCGGCATGCGGTACGCGCAGGTACTCCGCCTGCCCGCCCGGGACGGAGCCGTATAACTCCGAGTAGCCAAAGAGGGCGGCTCCGGAGCCTTTGTCCTTCACCTGGGTGGTTTCGCACTGGGACTGCAGCCCTTGCGAGCAGAAGTAGCAGTGGCCGCAGGAGATGTTGAAGGGAATGACAACCCGGTCCCCCGGGCGAAGGTTGGTGACCGCACTTCCCACTTCCTCCACGATGCCCATGGGCTCGTGGCCGATCACGTCGCCCTTGTGCATGTAGGGGCCGAGGACCTCGTACAGGTGCAGGTCCGAGCCGCAGATCGCCGTGGACGTGATCCGAACGATGGCATCGGTGGGCTCCTGGATGACGGGATCCGGTACTTCTTCCACGCTTACCGAGCGTTTTCCTTGCCAGGTCAGTGCTTTCACAGTTTCCCTTTCTCTGGTGCTCATGCGGGAGGGCGGAAGGCCCGTCCTTCGACGCTATCGGCTTCGGCCAGAAAAAGTAAGCAGGCTGATCAAATACTTGTCGTCACGGCCCGCGGCTCCTAGCGTAGGAAGGGCCAGATCCGCACACGCCCGAGTGAAAGAGGAACGTTATGTCGCTCTACCAGCCCGAACCGGTCGAAATCTCCACCCGTATGCGGCCCGGCGAATGGACGGAAGCCAGCCTCGAAGAACTCGTCAACACCTACCGCACCAGGATTGTTGAGATGGGTGCCAGCGCGTCCGAGGTTGTGACGGACATCGAACGGAACGACGACGGATCGGTGCGGGTTGCGGTGTCCTGGGACAAACCGGCGAATGCAGGAGACGAGGACGCCGTCACCGGCGGGCAGACCGTCTGAGCCTGCCCGGGGAAGCTAGCGCTGGTCCGCGAGCAGCCGGCCAATGGCGCTTGAGGTCAGGTTGTCCAGGAGGTCACGCGGGCCCTCATAGACTTCGACAGCCCCGGCGTCACGCAGCTTTGTGGCACTGATCCCGCCGCAGGTGACTCCCACCGACGGGATGCCAAGGGCTGCAGCGGCCTTCATGTCCCACACGGCATCCCCAACGAAGACAGCGTTACCGGCCTCCACGCCGATGGCATCCAGTGCTGCCACCAGGATGTCCGGGGCGGGCTTGCTTTCCTTGGCGTCGTTGGCGCTGGTGGCCCCGTCGATATAAGCGTCGGCGTCGAGGGTGGCCTTCATGACCTGCAGGTCCTTCTTCCGTGCGGAGGAGGCGAGCGCAACAGCAAGCCCGCCGGCATGGCACTGGGCGAGCAGGTCCTTGGCGCCGTCGAAGGCGCGCAGGGCGGGCCAGTGGGAGGCGTACAGGGCGCCGTGGCTGGACATGATGTCCCGGTCCGCGTCGCGGTCCCGGTCAGATGGCAGCAGACTGTCCACCAACCGGTCGCCGCCCATGCCCACGAAGTGGTGGATCGACGCCATCGGGATGTCGTAGCCGTACTGGCGGAAGGCGCCCCACCAGGAGATGGTGTGGATGTAGGACGAGTCGATCAGCGTCCCGTCAACGTCAAAGAGAACCCCCCGGCGCAGTCCGCCAGGGGGTGACATGCGGGTGGGGGCCATCAGCTGACCGCAGCCCGCCGGGCTTCCGGAGCCTTCTTGCGCCGGGCCGCTTCTTCCTTCGGCGTGGCGACGGGACGGACACGCTCCCGGATCACCGTCCCGGCGCCGTCGTGGCTCTTGTCCCGGATGAGGCCCGTACCGGCAATCTCGCGGGCCATCGCCACGCCGGCAGCAGCCGCCCTTTTGGTGGGAAAGGTCACCGAGATGGCCATCAGGTTCCCGGCCCCGTCCATCATCTTGACCCGATAGCCGCCGTCAGGCGCATCCACGAGCTCAAAGTACCCGGCCATATAAATCACTCCTCCGTCGTTTCACGGCGCTGTGCTTCTGGGAGCACTCCCATGAGGTGTTAGTAAGTATACTTATCTATTTCGCGAAGGAGAAGCCACACCCCGGCACGCGCCGCCTCAGCGCGTTTCCGCAGACTCCTGCGGAATGGGGGTATCGCTCCGGCGAACCGTATCCTGATGAAGCTCCAAAGCGCTAGTCACAAGCGCGAAGTGGCTGAAGGCCTGTGGTGTGTTGCCCAGCTGGCGGCCGGCTTTGACCGCCCATTCCTCGCTCAGCAGCCCCACATCGTTGCGTAGCTCGAGCAGGCGTTCGAACAGTTGCGTGGACTCCTCGTGCCGGCCCGCGCCAAGCAGGGCTTCCACCAGCCAGAAGGAACACGCCAGGAAGACGCCCTCATCACCCGGCAGCCCGTCGTCGCTTTCGGCCGGACGGTAGCGCAGCACAAAACCGTCCTCCGTGAGCTCGCGCTGGATGGCCTCGATGGTCCCGATGACCCGCGGATCATCGGGCGGGAGGAAGCCCACCCGCGGAATCAGGAGGAGGCTGGCGTCCAGCTCCGGCCTGCCGTAGGACTGCACGAAGGTATTGCGCGCGGCGTCGAACCCGTTGGCCATAACGTCCCGGTGAATGGTGTCCCGCAGCGTTTCCCAGCGCTCAACCGGCCCGGGAAGCCCGGATTCACGGACGCCCTTCACCATCCGGTCCGCGGCAACCCAGGCCATCACCTTGGAGTGCGTGAAGTGCCGGCGCGGGCCGCGCATTTCCCACAGCCCGTTGTCCGGCTGGTCCCAGATGGTTTCGAGGTGCGACATCAGGGTGCACTGGAGGTCCCAGGCCTCATCGGTGTGCTTCAGCAGCGAGTTGCGGGTCAACGCCAGGCAGTCCAGCACTTCGCCCCAAACGTCCAGCTGGAGCTGTTCCGCCGCCCCGTTGCCGATGCGCACCGGTGAGGAGTTCTCGTAACCCTTCAGCCAGGCCAGCTCCATCTCCGGCAGGCGCCGTTCACCGTGGATCCCGTACATGATCTGCAGGTCCGCCGGATCACCGGCCACGGCGCGCAGCAGCCAGTCCCGCCAGGCCGCCGCTTCAGCGGTATACCCGGCGGCCAGGAGCGCCTGGAGCGTCATGGTGGCGTCGCGCAGCCAGCAGTACCGGTAGTCCCAGTTGCGCGGCCCACCCAGCTGTTCCGGCAGCGATGTGGTGACGGCGGCCACGATGCCCCCGGTGGGCGCGTAGGTGAGGGCCTTCAGGGTCACGAGGGAACGCACCACGGCGTCCTGGTATTTCCCTTTCACTGTGCACTGCGAGGCCCAGCCGCGCCAGAAGGCGTACGTGGTGTCCAGGACTTTCTCGGCGTCCACCGTGTGGGGCCGGCCCACGTGGCTGGGTGCCCACGTCAGCACGAACGGGACCCGTTCGCCGGCGCTGACGGTGAAGTCGCTGACGGTGTGCATGTTCTCGCCGTGCAGGGGCGCGGGGGTGACAAAGTAGACGGCGTCCGGACCGGCGATGGCGTGCAGCCCGTGCTTGTCCCTGCGGACCCAGGGAATGATGTGCCCGTAATCGAACCGCAGCGTCAGTTCGCCGTGCATCTTCACAGAGCCGCTGACGCCCTCCACAATGCGGACGATGTCCGCCACGGCGTCCCGGGGCGGCATAAAGTCGATGACGCGCACCGTCCCGTCCGGTGTTTCCCACTCCGTCTCCAGGATCAGGCTCCCGTCCCGGTAGCTCCGCCGGGTGCACGGCCCGCCGTTTTCCGGCGCCAGCAGCCAGCGTCCGGCCTCGGGCGTGTCCAGCAGCGCGTTGAAGCATGCCGGGGAGTCGAAGCGTGGCAGGCAGAGCCAGTCGATGGAGCCTTCGTTGCTCACGAGTGCACCGGTTTGAAGGTCACCAACTACCGCATAATCTTCAATGAGCGCCATGACCTTACATTGCCACAGTATGGCGTCTGTCACGGGCACAATCCGATGTAGCCTGCAGGAATGGCAGTTCACATCGGCACCTCAGGCTGGAGCTACGACCACTGGGAGAATGTCCTCTACCCGCCCAGGCTGCCTGCCAGGGACCGCCTGCAGCATTACGTTTCCCGGTTCAGCACCGTTGAACTGAACGCCAGCTTCTACCGCTGGCCCCGCGACACCACGTTCGCCGGCTGGAACCAGCGGCTGCCCGCCGGTTTCACCATGTCCGTCAAGGCCCCGCGCGGGCTCACCCATGCCAGGAAGCTGTACTCGCCGGAGGTATGGCTGGAGCGCATTGAGCGGTGCTGGCATGAACTGGGCGACAAGAGGGCCGTCCTCCTGGTCCAGCTGCCCCCGCAGATGGAGCGCGACGACGCCCGGCTGGACTACTTCCTGGCGGCGGTCCCTTCCTGGATCCGGGTGACAGTGGAATTCCGGCACCCCACCTGGGACTGCCCGGAGGTCTTCGCCCTCCTGGAGCGGCACCAGGCGGCCTACTGCATCATGAGCGGGGCAAACCTTCCCTGCATCCTGCGCACCACGGCGCCGTTCGCGTATGTCCGGCTGCATGGACCTGACCACCAGCACCTTTACGCCGGCTCCTATTCGGACGCGGACATGCACTGGTGGGCGGACCGCATCCGCGGGTGGGAGGGTGACGGCCTGGACGTGTACGCCTATTTCAATAACGACGGCGGCGGCCACGCAGTGCGCAACGCCCAGACCCTGCGCGGGATCCTTGGGCAGGGCTGACGTCATAGAGCACCGTCCACGCTAAGGAGTCTCCTCGCCGGCTGTCGCCCTGTGGCAGAGTGGACCCATGGACAAGGCTCCGCAGAATTCGCCCCAAAACGCAGCGCACCCTCCCCGGCAGGACTTGGACAGCGGGAACGGTGTGTCCGGCAACCAGGTCTTCCGGCTCGCGCACCGGGTCTCCGACACTTTCAACAGCGTCCGGATCCAACTGGCCAAGCGCTGGAAGTTCGTTCCGCAGACCATCGCCTACCAGGGCTACGGATCCACCAGCCAGGTCAGGGTGCTGGGCCGCGTGTTGATGACCCAGAAGCCGCTGCCCGGCAGCAAAGCCGAACACGAAGCCCGGAACGGCAACCAGAACGTGCGCGGCTGGCGTGCCTTCACCGGCGTTCCGCTGCAGTTCACCGACGTCGAAATCACCATTGGCGATGTTGTCACCCACGTCCAGGCGGACCGCGGCGGCCTGATCGACACAGAGGTGGACGTCCAGCTCACGCCCGGCTGGCACACGGCCGTCCTCAAGGCGGAAGGGACCGAACCTGTCGAAGCGCGGATCCGGGTGATCGCACCGGACGTGAAATTCGGCATCGTGTCCGACATCGATGACACCGTGATGGTGACTGCGTTGCCCCGGCCGTTCCTGGCACTGTGGAACACGTTCGTCCTGAGCGAGCGCGCGCGCATGGCCACCCCCGGGATGGCCGTGCTGCTGGACCGGCTGGCCATCGAGCACCCCGACGCTCCGGTCATCTACCTGTCCACCGGTCCCTGGAATGCGGCACCCACCCTGGCCCGTTTCCTGAACCGCAACATGTACCCTTCCGGGGCCTTGCTGCTGACGGACTGGGGCCTGACCCAGGACCGCTGGTTCCGCAGCGGCCAGGACCACAAGCACCGCAACCTGGAACGGCTCAGCAAGGAGTTCCCAGACATGCAGTGGCTCCTGATCGGGGACAACGGCCAGCATGATGAGGCCATCTACTCCGGCTTCGCGTCAGAAAACCCGGACAAGGTTGCGGCCATCGCCATCCGTCAACTGTCCGTCAGCGAGTCGGTATTCGCTGGCGGCCATTCCGAGGACGGGGACCACACTGCTTCCAGGGTGCCGTGGATCTACTCCCCGGACGGCGCCGGCATGGCCAAGCAACTGGCCACGCTCGACCTGCTCTAAGCCTGCCTACGCGGTGGCACCCAGCGGGGCCACGCCGTCGTCGGGCGCTTCCGTGGCGAGGTCATCCGCGGCTGCCGCCTGGGCGATGGCGGCACCGGCCGCGGCGGCGAGGTCGCGTTCCTCGATGAGCTCCTGCAGCCAGAAGTAGGAGGCCTTGGGTGTCCGCTCGAGGGTTTCGAAGTCCACGTGCAGGAGCCCGAAGGGCTGGTTATAGCCTGCGGACCACTCGAAGTTGTCCAGCAGGGACCACACGTAGTAGCCGCGCAGGTCCACCGACTCCGCCACGCCGCCGGGAGCCGTTGCCCGGAGCGCCGTTTCCAGGTGGTCCGAAAGGTACTTCAGCCGGCGCTCATCAGGAATGAACCTGGTGTTGGTGGACTTGTCCCGCACAATGATGTCCTCGAAGCTGGCACCGCCCTCGGTGAGGATCACGGGAGGCAGGTTGGGATACCGCTCCGCCATCTCCTTCAGCGCCACGGCCATGTACTCGGGTTTCACGGGCCAGCCGTAGGACGTGATGTCCGCTTCCGGCCACGTCTCCACGTGGAACGGGGTTCCGCCGCTGCCCGCTGCGCTGAGGTCGCTGCCCATGGCTTCCGCCATGCTCGCAGGGACCGCGCCGCCACCGGGACCCACCGCCACCTTGGTGGGCATGTAGTAGTTGAGCCCGTAGAAATCCAGCGGCTGGGAGATCACGGCCATGTCCTCCTCCGGGTGGTCGAAGGAGCTGAAGAACTTGGCCGCCCGGATCAGGTCCGGGTATTTGCCGGTCAGCACGGGATCGGCGTAGAGCCGGTTCTGGGCGAGGTCCATGAGGCCGGCGCTGATCCGGTCCAGGGGGTTGATCGAGTTCGGGACCATGGGCGAGTACACGTTGGTCATCCCGATCTCGCCCGGCACGCCGGCCGCACGCAGCGCCTGCACGGCCAGGCCGTGTCCCAGGAGCTGGTGGTGGACCGTGGGGAAGGCGCCCAGGACCAGTTCCTTGCCCGGTGAGTGCAAGCCCAGGGAGTAGCCGTTGGTGCTGACGGTTGCGGGTTCGTTGATGGTGACCCAGCGGGCCACGCGGTCGCCAAAGGCTTCAGCCAGGATGGCTGCATACTCCCCCAGCCGGTAGGCGGTGTCCCGGTTCATCCAGCCGTCCGCCTCATCCAGCGCCAGGGGTGTGTCCCAGTGGTAGACGGTGGCCATCGGTGAGATGCCGTTGGCCAGCAGCTCGTCCAGGAGGCGGTCGTAGAAGGCGAGGCCTGCCCGGTTGGCCGGTCCCTTGCCCGTTGGCTGGATCCGCGGCCAGGCAAACGAGAACCGGTAGGAATCGACGCCCAGCTGCTTCATGAGGGCAACGTCCTGGGGCATGCGGTGGTAGTGGTCGCAGGCCACCACGGGGCTGTGGTCCTCCACGATGGCGCCGGGCTTCGCGGCGAACACGTCCCAGCCGGCGGGCCCGCGGCCGTCCTCATCCAGGGCCCCCTCAATCTGGAAGGCTGCGGTGGCAACTCCAAGCGTGAATCCCGGCGGGATCAGTGCTGCGAGGTCCTTGGCGGTGATGTGCATGGGGCGGGCCTTTTGTTCACGTATGGATAAGTACGTCTCAGGATGGCACACCGTAAGGTTGCTGACGAGTCGCCACTGCTAGGGTCTGGGCATGGATGAAAAACTGGGGAAGTTCATCGACGATTTTGCCGACTTGGTGCAGCTCGCACAGGAAGGACGCCATCAGCGACAGGCGGGAACACAGCTGCTGGACACGCTTGCTGAGCACTTGGGAGTGGCCGCAGCGGACCTGGCGATGGTGGAGGAGCAGATTCCGTTCCACCGTTCGTGGACGCGGACATTGTCCTGGCAGAGCTCGCGGCCCTTGATCCGGACAACAGGCTGGTGGGAATTGGCGGCGGCGGCCAGCGCCATCACGCCTCCCTCAGTGACATGGTGCAGCAGTCCCAGCTTTTCCCGCAGTTTCCGTTGTCCCAGCCGGACTACGTCAATCTGGCGGTCGGTCCGGACACGCAGCGCCAGGCGGTGGGCTTCGGGCTCCGGCTCTTGACGTTCGACGGCGGCAGGATAGCGGTCCTGCAGCGCGCCGCGGACCCGCGCTCCGGGCGGCAGACGGCATCCCTGGAGGTTGTGGCCGCCGTGCCGGAAACAGGGACCGCGTTCCTTGCCGAATACCGTCGGCGGATGGACAGCCAAAGCGTCCTGAAGGGCCAGGTGATCTCGCTGGTGATGGGCGAGTGACACAGCCACGGTACCTGCTGGGCCAGAGTACGGGCGCGACGGCGGTCCTCCTCTCGGGCGGTTCGCTTGCCAGGATTTCCGAGGCGGCGCGGATGGCCAGGGCGCTGCAGCCTTCCATCGTGGTCCTGGAGGACTGCGACCTGATCGCCGAGGACAGGAGCTTTGGCCACGGGCCGCAGCCGCTCCTGTTCGAGGTTCTGGACGCCATGGATGGCCTGGACAACGATGCCGACGTCGCCTTCGTTTTGACGACGAACCGGCCGGACCTGCTGGAACGCGCCCTCGCCCAGCGCCCGGGGCGGGTGGACCTGGCGGTGGAGATTCCCCTCCCTGCACTTCACGAGCGCGTTGAGCTTCTCCGGCTTTACGCCCGCCAGGCGGCGTTCAGCACCGGGGCATTGGAGGCGGCAGCCGAACGCACTGCGGGCACCACCGCTTCCTTTGCCCGGGAACTGGTCCGGCGGGCCGTGGTGACGGCTGCCCTGGCCAACAGCCCCGTTGGCGATGCACACCTCGCGAAGGCGGTGGAGGAGCTGATGGCGGATGCAGAGTCGCTGACGCGCAGCCTCCTGGGCAGCGGCAGCTAGCGCTACTGCGAGCCGAACAGGAACTCCTTGGCGTGTGCCACGGCCTTGCGGAAGGCATCGTTGCGGAGGGTCGCCAGGTGCTCGGTTTCGCCGTCCGCCGGTTCCAGGTAGCCGGTGTAGCCAGGGCGCAGGACCCAGATGTCTCCGGCCGGCGGGAGGTAGAACACGCCGAAGGACCGCTGCTGCTTATCCTCGGTTGTCCATACCGGCACCACGGCCAGGGCGGCACCGGTGGCCGGGTTGATCCACTGGGCACGCGGCAGCGGCTCCTCATGCGCTTCCGGGTCAAGGAACGGTGCGGTTCCGGCGCCCCACCGCTCCTCAAAGCGTTCGTGGAATGCCGGAATCAGGTGTGAATCGTAGCGTCGCCAGTCGCTCATGCAGTTCTCCGCCTCCTCGCGGTTATTGTTGCCACGCCGCGCAAAAAACTAGGACCAGGGCCCGCTTTCCCAGCGCACGGGGGTAATCCTGATGGTGTGCCCGGAAGTCCCGCCGCGGGTGTGGACCTTCCGGACGGGAATCGCCTGCGGCGCCGACGCCGCCCGCTGCTTGTCGTAGGCCGCCCGCCGCTCCGGATCCCGCAGTACGTTGAACGCCTGCATGATGCGCAGCAGCTCGCCTTCGGGTGCCGTGCCGCCGTCCACATCCGGGTGGTGGCTGCGCATCAGCGCGCGGTAGGCCCGGGATATCTCCTGCTGGCCGGCGTCCGCCCGGACGCGCAGGATGGCGTAGTAATCAGGGGTGTCTGTCAT